>NZ_JAFEHE010000028.1:0-141465 GCF_016887925.1 Pseudomonas sp. MIL9
TGCGTACCCTCCCGCCTGCCGATAAGCGTATTTTGCCGCAGGCCAAACAGGAGAGATACTTTTTCAACAGAATCGGTCGAATGCAGTCCCTGAATTACCTTTGCTGCGCCCATTGGGATGGGCCTTCGAGTGCCTTTTTTCATCCGCAAGGGATTTTAAGTCCCAAGGGAAAATCAATCAGGTTGCACCTTTCAATAGTTTTTCCGGGTCGCAATTACGCATTTTTGGCTGCAATCCAACCCAATGTTTCCGCGTACCTTTCAGAGATTGCGGACCGGAAAAACCGTCCCATTTCAGCGTTAATGTATGCACTTGCTCCGAACCGATCTACATCATGGTATGCCGATAACGCATACCATAGCGCTCGCTGTGTGGCCCTTGGCCCCTAACACCCGATGCTTGGGGCTGTAGGGAAACACGCGGCCTCCAGAGGAGGTTTTGCGCACATCCCTCCCTCGGCGTCCTGTCGACCATTCAACAATTATTCCAAGCTACGGATTTCACCTGCTACGCTGCTTCCGTTCACGGAGGAAACACGATGCCCAACAATGACCTGCTACCTTCCCTGCTATTCAAGATCAACGAAAACCAACTCGCCCTGGAGGCTGCCATTATGGTGCTGACGCTTTGGGTATAGCAGCGCGGTGCGACCGAGGTCGGTGGCAATGTACGTGGCGCCTTGGAAACGATCGACAAGAACGAAGAGTTCATCAAAATGACGCTTGCGGTACTTATGACACCCGAGTGATCGCTCATAAAGCTACCTCGTTTCCTGCGCCATCATCCCAACTTGAACAGCCGCTCTCGCCCAGCCGGGTAACACGTCCATCGAACAGATGGCCCTCGGCAACCGATCACGTAAGACGTTAGAAAGCTACTGGCTTCGGATCGACTGCGGCCCTTCGCGACAGGCAACAATCGGCCAGGTTGCTTACTAACCAGAATTAGGGGGTATGAACCGTGTGGGCCTGACCAGAGTCGATGTCCAGCATTTGTTCGACGTTGCCGTGATCGACAGTAATAAGACATTTACCCGCTGTCTAAATACGACCGCAAGGTCAAGCAGCACGGTTGGGCTGCAGCACTCCCGTAAAACAGGAGTACCACATTAGCTGGACAAAGCCGCCAAACAATACGCAGTCGACAGTTCAAAAATACTTATGAACGACGACCAGGTTGGAATCCATGACTACTCGCATTCCATACGGCCAGTAGACTCAGGACTGCAAGAACGAATAGAGCCCAAGGGAAAGAGCCAGGACCTGCATACTGAAGTAACACGCCCCCTAGAAGCCCGCCGCCGGCGACCGCGAGATTAAACACGGTGACCAACATTGATTGCGCGACATCTGTCCCTTCACCCGCATTATCCGCGATAGCCGTCTGCAACAGCGTTGGCGCCCCACCAAAGGTCAGCCCCCACAAGGCGATACCCACAAGAGTGATAATTGAGCTGCCATTGGCGATGCCAATGACTAATGCAGCCACGGCAAACAGTGTAAGACTAAGAATCGTCAGAGTCCTGAGTGAGCGATCTACAAACACCCCGGTTATCCAGATTCCCAAGACGGAAGACGCACCAAACAAAAACAACACCACATCAACATAGTCGGCGAGGCCGACAGACGCCAGATAAGGCGCGATATAGGTGTAGAGAATGTTGTGGGCCAAGATCCAGGCGAAGATCACGAAGAGCACTGACCGGATACCCGGAGTAAGAAAAATGTCTCGAATGGATTGACGCTTTGAAGACGACTGGCCAGGGAAATCCGGAACACAGGATCTGACCCAAATCAACAGGGCAAATGAGAGCCCTGACATTATCCAAAATACACCCCTCCAATCCGAAAGGCCGCCCAACCAGGTCCCCAATGGAACGCCAATCGACAGAGCAATGGGTTGGCCCACACCGACAATGGCCAACGCTCGCCCCTGAAGATGGTTAGGTACCATACGTCTGGCGTAGCCAGCCAGCAGTCCCCAAATAAGACCCGCGGCCATCCCCGCGATAAAACGCGAGACAAGTATCACCACGAAATTAGAAGAAAGCGCCGTAATCGAGTTGAAAACCAGCAAGCCAAAAATAGCCAGAAGAAACAGTGGTCTCCTCCGCCAGCTGCGAGTGGCCGCAACGATAGGGATCGCGGCTAAAACCGAACCCAAGGCATAAAGGGTTACCAACTGACCGGCAAACGCTTCTGAAACTCCGAGGCTCAACCCAATCTGTGGTAACAGGCCCGCTGGCATGGTTTCAGTCATGATGGCAATGAAACCCGCTAACGTAAACGCCAGTAGTTTCCAAATGGGAATACGCTCGCTATAGTCGATATCGGAAATCGGTCGACTGGAAAAGCTATTGTCCTGAGCTGTCATAATACATTCACCGCTTTAATAATTTGGGACTTTGCAAAGTAGATGTGCACGCTGGAGGACCTCGGGCTCATAAACCTCCGCATGCCATCCAAGGGGGTCAATAGGCTCGAGCGCTATTGATATTACATTTGCACTGCACGAAAAAATCGACTCCAGTAACTGCGAAACACTTTCGCTGATCTGTCGCTTCTGCTCTTCAGAAATGTCGTTACGAAAATACTTTATATTGACATGAGGCATGACGGCACCCTCTACAAAAAAACCGAAACTTTAGGTGCCACTGCTTCAAGCTGCATCATTCTTGATGCAATCGCATCAACCAGGTTATTTACTCCTGCCTCCTTTAGAATTTCATAGTGATCAAAACTAAGTTCAAACACCTGATGAGTTGCTGTGAGACCGCCTAAAGACGCCTCAAGGAACGAGTAATCATCACCAACCGCCTTGAAAATTGAAATCGGGGCAATGATCGTGTGTTCAGTCAGCTCCTTGAATGTGTATTTAAACTCATAGGTCAACTCAACAATTCTTACGATTCTTTCAATAACACTCGAATCTAAGCTTGGGTATCGAGCGGCCACAAACTCGATGAAGTCTTCATTCGTAGTCACCGACGACAAGCACTGAGCGAGTTCAGGGCCTGAGATAGAACTGGCAAAAACAGAATAGAGAATTGTCAAATAATCCCGATTAAGCGTGTTTGTCGAGTGCACCGATATAGAATTTGCTGATTTCCGTGCTTCAGGTGAACCTGGAGCAATCAAAAATAAATTATCAACAATGTCCCCTGCCTGCTCGAGTTGATACGCAACCTCAAAGGAGACTCGCGCGCCAAAAGAGTACCCCCACAGCGTATACGGACCTTGTTTTTGATGTTCCTTGATCAGTTTAATATCTTGCGCCGCCATCGCCTTGATCGTTGAATAGGGAACCTCCCCTTCATTGATACCCAGTGCCTGCACAGCAAAAAATGGCCTGTTCAAACCGTTACTTGTTGCAAGCAAGCGCAAATTCATGGGGTATCCGCCAAGCCCTGGCCAGCAATAAATTGGCGCACCGGTTGATTCAACATTTAATTTAATCAAACGAGAAATCTGCTGTATTTTCCTTTCCTCGAGAAGCATGGCGAGTGATTCAACCGTTGCAGCTGAGAAAATGGTCTGCAGAGGCAGCGAAGCTTTCAAAGCCTTATTGATCTTGTTAATTAACACAACAGCAAGTAGCGAGTTCCCGCCCACTTCAAAAAAATCATCGGTTATTGACAATGACTCGCAACTCATAACATCTTGCCATATCCGCGCAACTTCTTTCTCCATGACAGAGCGAGGCAAGATATATGCTCTTTTTACGCGCTGCCCCTCAACGAGAGATTTAAGCAGCTGAACATTAACTTTCCCATTGGAGGACAGTGGCAATTTATCAAGGACAATAATCTTATTGGGAATCATGTACTCAGGCAAAAAACTGATCAAATCCTGCTTTATTATTTCCGCCGGCCCTTTTGAATGCACAGCATCTTCTTTCATCCCTTCACTACGAATCTGCTCTTCACTGACTCGACCAGCCAGGGCAAAATACGAAGGGCCAGAGCCGAAATCTGCATCTTTCAAGATTGCGTTCAATCTCTTGGCGGTCAGCAAATCATTTCCGGTCTTGCTGCTGTATCCAGAGGACATCAACCCGATACTAATTCCATTTTGTTGTAGTTGTTGAAGTCTTCTGCCGAGATCAACATAGTTACTCCAACCGTCGAAAGCTTTACTGACAATTGAGATACCGAAACTTGAGTTTTCATACGTCTGCTGATTAATTGCAATCACATGCTTTTTCAATATCAAATCAGAGGAAATCTTCAATAACTCACCCTCTGAATATCGATACTGACCTTCGTTTAGATCCATTACTTTACCAGCATGGGTCTGGACCAGTAACTCTACCGGCCCACCAAAACAACTATCTGCCGAGGGCACGACATCGTAGCTGCCGATATAAAAATTATCACTTGTACAATCCAGAAACACGCTGACATTAGGCGTAAAATGTCCAGTTCCAATGCCTAATCCATAAGCGGGCAAAACATAGTCTAGCAATCCGAGTATGTGCCCTGCTTCCATATCCAGAACTTCAATTACATTATTTTTGTAGACCGCTTCGATGGCTGACTTTTTGCCCATAAAGTGGATGGTTAATCCGTGAGTGCGCCCTCCCTCGATCGGTTGAATTAAAACGAGTTCATGGTCAACCGGTGAAAAATAGTAGTAACCTGAAACAATGCCTGCGACATTGTGAATTTCGAGATAAAGCTGCGTCGCATAAAGAGCACCTGGCGACGCATAAGCATATTTCGGCAACAAACGCTCCTGGCTTGTAAAGGGGCCGAGCGTTCGAAGTATTTCTCCGAGCGTGCTAATGGAAACTTCGCTTATACTTGTCGACTCTGTTGCGATGACGCGGTGCTCCAGCAATTCTACAATATCTTTTTTATAGATCGCTTCGCCTTCGAAAAAACGGTATGTTTTCCGAGCAAACGCTTGCTTCCTTTGTTGCTTTGATGCCATTTTATGAGGAAGAACGATGACCGGTTTCCCTGCATTTTCCGCATCGCTTCGCAACCCAAGGTTGCTCAGTTGTGCCTTGACCTGGACTCGACCTTCCTTCGATTGATGATGAGCACCATGGTTTCCTTGATCCATCAGCGTTGCCTCACGTGGATTCAACTCTAAACACGCGATTAGAGTCTGACCCCCCGTGTGTGAATCACTATCAATAATAGCGGCAGCGCTTTTTACCCAATCATGATTCTCAATGGCCACACGAATTTCGTCCAACTCAACACGATAACCCCGTAGTTTTACTTGGTTATCGACGCGGCCAACGAATTGAACACTGTGATCCCTATTCCAGCTTGCGAGGTCGCCAGTTCGATAAAGTCGAATCTTTTGTTTGGCATCGCCCACCGATAACTTTATAAATTTTTCGGCCGTCTGCTCCGGCTTATTCAAATAGCCACGTGCGACCTGCAGACCGCCAATATACAACTCACCGACCCTGCCAACTTCTGTATTCGGAACAACTTCATGACCATCGACAATATAATAACTAGTGTTACTAACGGGAAAACCGATGGAGATTACCTTAGGGCCATCTAAAACCATCTGGTTATCGACCGTGACAGCTGAAGCATTGATCGTGCACTCAGTAGGGCCGTAAAGATTTATCAGGCTGCACCCCGGCATCACCTCGAGGCAGCTTTTCGCAAGCTTTCGCGTGAGTGCTTCACCTCCACTGAAAATCTGCAAAAGAGTTGTACACGCTACGAATTCTGGCTCATCAATCAGTGCCTGTAATAATGTAGGAACGCACTGAATAGTACTGACTTTAAATTGTTGTATGGTATCTATCATCGCGCAGGGATCTCGATAGATACCTGACTTGCCCATCACTATTTTGGAGCCCAATGCGACAGAGAGAATTTCCCACTGCGCAGCGTCAAAGCTCATGGGTGTTTTACGCAAAATCGTTTTTTTATTATCAATTTTGTATTCTTTATTCAACCACAGTAGCTGGTTAAGAATGCTACGATGCTCAATCTCGACGCCTTTCGGTTTTCCGGTTGTACCCGACGTGTAAATCACATAGGCGAGGCAGCTACCTACCAGCCTTTTAGTCCGCGCATTTGAGGAGTCGGCCTCAAAATTTGATTTCAGCTTGACGTCATTCAGCGTGACAATGATCACGTCAGAAAGAGCCAGTTCCTTCAACTTTTTGACTAAATGAATCTGGGTAAAAATCACTTTGATCTTCGAGTCCTCGATCATATAACGGACTCGTTCATCGGGATATTCTGGAGCCAACGGCAGATAGGCACACCCGGCACGGAGAATTCCCCATGTACCAATCATCATATCCATTGAGGGCTCAGCATAAATACCGATACATTCATTTACTCGAACACCGAAACTTACAAACTCATCAGAAAGCAACTTACTCTTTACATCCAACTCTGAATAGGTCAACGCTCCTTCCTCTCCAATCACCGCTACAACTTCTGGAGACTCCGAGCATTGATGTAGAAACAAATCCACCAGTGTCAAGTCACTACCATCTGAAAATTTTTTATACTTTTCTTCATCGGATTTCTGTTTCCCTACAATGATTGAATCTGCAACCTTCATTTGATTCCTTTCCTTTATTTTAGTATTTGAAAAATCGGCACAGCACAGCTAGACGCATCATTAACATGACCGCCAAGTCAGATATTTCATTCGAACATTAATCGGACTAGCAGTCGTCGCGCCGATTTTCATGACGCAGAGTTCCGAAACGAAAGCTTCAGAGCTGTTTATATAATTTATTAGTGATTTTCTAGAAGAGATCCGAATCCGCTGAAAGAGTCTATGAGGCCACTCTGTCTCAGAGCATGCCAATAGAGCACAACATTATTGGAGATGACTGGTTTGTTTAACCAAGCCTCAGCAATCGCAGCCGCACGAGCCATTGCGACATTTGTACCGACCTGGACAATGGCTTCCACATCAGCGCTATCAACTTCCTTGATAGTCTGAAATATTTTCTCTTGGGAGATGTGCGATATCTGGGCTGGGCTGTAGGCTCCAAGCCCCTGAATTGCAACGACCTCATAACCATTATCCGTAAAGAACTTGCTGACGGTGTTATCGCCCACTGGCAGGTACGGGGTAATTACCGCGATACGCTTGATATTGCCAAAGGCTCTAAATGCCGCTTGATAGGCGTCTGGACTGGTCGTTACGGGTACACCTCCGGTCATGGTCAAAAATGAATCCATTACACGTTCATGGCTCCCGGGGCCATCCCAGTAACTCTCGGGTGAAACACCAATAATCACCCTGTCTGGCTTGCACGTGAGCAAGCTATGGATAGCATCCCCCGTGGACGTTCGGATATTGTTCAAGACACTATTGAAACCAGCTTTCTTGTCCATCAATTGGTCTTGAATCAGCATCCTGCTTGCATGATTTGTAACTCCCTGCACCCTGAGAGAGTCTGTTTCTGGCTGCATGGAAGTGTTAGTTGAAGGGAGTACAATCCCTACTTTCAGGCGATATCCAAGTGCATCAAACATAATTTATCTCAAAGCCGATGGTATTAGCATCGGCCTATCTAGTTCGTGGGATCTACACAGTACTGCTGCTATTATTTAGCAAGGTATGAAGCGGCCATGTCCTTGTCGCCATGACCGGCTTGCAGAGCGCGGTTGAAACGTAAGCGCTCCATGAACCCCACATTCCAAGCGGATAGCTGACAGCTGATGCTGTGCTCCCGATTTCCATCAGGAGCCCGTCACCATGATGCGTCCCAATTCCAGCGTTGAAAAAGTGTACCTCTACCCAAAGCCGGTAGATTTTCGAAAATCCATCGATGGCCTGGCAGCGCTGGTCGAACTGGATATCAAGGTCGCGGTGTTCGACCCCGTGCTCTTTGTTTTTCTGAATCGCTACCGTAACCGCGTCAAAGTGTTGTACTGGGAGCGCAACGGCTTCTGCCTTTGGCTCAAGCGCCTGGAGTCCGAGCGTTTCAAAACTTCACCCGATGAGGTGGACGAGGCTATCGTGCTGACCGTCCAAGAACTGAACTGGCTACTGGATGGATTTGATCTCTGGCGCAACCGTCCGCATAAGGTTTTAACTCCAAGACTCGTCGCCTGACGGGTATAATCCGGGCATGAATTTGATGCCCGAAGACCTCCCTGATGACCCTGTTCTGCTCAAGCAAATGTTGCTTGAGGCGCTCAGTCGTCAGCAAGTAACTGCTGAGGCATACCAAACTCATATCGTCGATTTGAAAGAACAGATCAAACTGCTGCGCGACCGTTTGTTCGGTCGCAAATCCGAGCAGACCGTTGAACCCAATACCCCTCAACTGGCGTTGTTCAACGAGCCCGAAAGCGAGCCGATGTCTTCAATCGGCGACGCTGACGAAGAAGTTGTTGCTCCGACTTCGCGTCGTGGCAAGCGCAAGCCCCTGTCTGCTGATCTGCCGCGCATCGAAGTCATCCACGAACTTCCCGAGCACGAACTGACGTGTGCCTGTGGTTGCCGCAAGCATGTCGTCAGCGAAGAAACTAGCGAGCAGCTGGATATCGTGCCGATGCAAATCCGCGTGATCAAACACATCCGCAAAGTCTACGGGTGTCGTGGTTGTGAAGCGGCGCCGGTCATTGCTGACAAACCGGCTCAGTTAATCGAAAAGAGCATGGCCAGTCCGAGTGTCTTGGCGATGTTGTTGACCACTAAATACGTCGACGGCCTGCCGCTACACCGTTTCGAAACCGTGCTTGCCCGGCATGGTGTGGACATCCCTCGCCAAACCTTGGCGCGGTGGGTCATCCAATGCGGCGAGCATTTGCAGCCGTTATTGAATCTAATGCGAGATCGGCTGCTGGAAAGTCGGGTCATCCACTGTGATGAAACTCGCGTCCAGGTACTTAAAGAACCGGATCGAGACCCAACCAGCCAATCCTGGATGTGGGTGCAAGCCAGCGGGTCGCCGGATCGCAAAGTTGTGTTGTTCGACTACACCTCCAGCCGTGCGCAGGAAGTGCCGTTGCGCCTGCTGGAAAGTTATCGTGGCTACGTCATGACTGATGATTACGCGGGTTACAACGCCTTGGCGTTACAGCCAGGTGTGGAGCGATTGGCGTGCATGGCCCACGCGCGGCGCAAGTTTGTCGACGCGCAAAAAGTGCAGCCCAAGGGCAAGACGGGACGTGCCGATATCGCCCTAACAATGATCAACAAACTGTACGGCCTCGAGCGCGAGTTCAAGGACGGCGATGATGAACAGCGTTTAATCGGCCGTCAGCAAAAGAGCGTACCGATCTTGGCTCAGTTGAAAAGCTGGTTGGAGAAAACGCAGCCCCAAGTCACGCCACAAAGTGTGCTGGGCAAGGCTGTTAACTATCTTGCCAGCAACTGGAGCCGGCTGGAGCGGTACGTGGAAGCCGGTTTTTTACCGATCGACAACAATACGGCCGAAAGAGCGATAAAACCGTTTGTTATCGGTCGCAAGGCGTGGCTGTTCAGCGACACGCCCAAAGGCGCCACCGCCAGTGCTCAGATCTACAGCCTGGTGGAGACCGCCAAAGTCAACGGCCAAGAGCCTTATACGTGGCTGCGCCACGTACTGGAGCAGTTACCACATGCGCAGTCGGTGGCGGATTATGAAGCGCTGCTGCCGTGGAACTGCTCGCCAGAGATACGACGTTAAGCCTGAACCCTACCATGGGGTGTATGGATCGTATCGTAGGCTAGGACCTTTCGACGTCCTTCGATGTACCGCCAAGTTCTCCAGGCACGTGATGAATCAGGTGGAGGATGCCGCCTCTCGTGATGGCAAACACACGAAACTGTTCCGCAAAGTTCTCGGACAGCTCAGCTATCTTCGGAAGGAGCCGAGCAGGCTTCCCTCCGGCAACACCCTTCTTGGCAGTTTGGGTGCTTTGGGTGCGCTCTCTGCCCCGACCTGCACCGTCACCACTCCATATAAACCCGAGAACGCCCCGCCCCACACTCACCCAACCCTTATAAGCACTCAACAAGCCCTGATCCGCACCTAAAAACGCCGCTTATTTCTCGACGACTTTCAACTGAAAACACCGTAGACGCACCTACGCCACACCCTCTCAACCCGGATGCCCACCCTAACGCCCCGACACAAACCAGATCAGCACTCATATCGCACCGAGGGCGATATTGCCGTGGCGCACATGGACCCAATTCAGGTTCATTCACGCCTGCACCGGTCAAACCAGCATGGGGCTCCAGTTTCCTGGTCACGAAATGGGGGCCAAGCCAAAGCTAAAACATGGCCAATATAATTATGCGGAGCTTGATAAAGACGCACAGCCGATTGGGATTTCAGAAACAAGTCCCGCGCGATGCCGGTATTGATCACTCGTGCAATATCGCGAGAACAAGTCGAGAGCATTTCGGCGCATAAATCCGCCCGCCTCACCCGATGGCGTGGCAAACCGATGGAGGGAGGCTGAAAACACACTCGAATCAGTGCCAAATTGGGGGGACGGAAACCAGTTAAAACACCGTCTAATGTAATTATACGAACTGACCTACGTGTTCCCTCTGTTTTCCTGCTCTCCAGGGTGCAAGACGGGATGCCCGGACGAATACAAATTTTGGCAATTTTGTGCCACAAGTAGAGAAGTCGGGAGCATAGCTTCGGGCATCAGATGGCGGCTTGGAATGCGGGGTTCATGGAGCGGATACCGTCGGTCGAGGACTACGAAGCGTTACTGCCGTGGTACTGCTCGCCGCAGATACCACGGCAGACCGTTGCCCCACCACTGGGTAGGTGGGGTTTATGGATCGCATACGTTGAAACGATTGAGCCCGGCCGCTACAGCATCTACTTTTACGCCAGCCTCCTTGGCTGCCTCAACGACCAGCTCAGCGTCTTTGACAGCGTTCGCCACTGAGAAGCTAACGGTGTAATCGCCGGACAGAATCGACGCCGCCTTCAGCTGAAAATACATGCTGTCCATAGGACCGCCTTTCACAACATCAACCACTAGAGCAGGATCAACGCCTAGCGCCTCCGCGATAGACAAACTTTCTGCAATGCCGTGAGTGAGAGCGAAAGCCCAGCTATTAAGGGCCAATTTCAACTTGCTGCTAACACCGCTTTGTTCAGAAACCCACAAGGTGCGTTTGCCGATCGCATCGAAGATGGGTTGAATCGCTTCACGTTGCGACAGGCTGCCGGATGCAATGATGATCAGTTGCCCTTGTTCCGCAGGTCCACGAGTGCCTTGAACCGGTGCGTCATAGAACTCCAAACCATGTTGCTCGGCAAATGCAGTCAGTTCTTCATTCGCTTTGACACCTACGGTGCTCAACTGAAGCCAAACTGTACCTTTTGCAAGGCCTGGCAGCGCGGCTTTCATCGCCTCAAGTACTGCAGGACCGTCTTTCAACACAGTCAGGACAATACTCGCACCACGTACCGCATCTTCTGCTTTTTCAAACACTTCGACGCCCGAAACCGAAAGAGCTGTTGCTTTCTCATAAGTACGATTCCACGCATTTACGGTAAATGCATTTTTCTGGAGGTTACGCGCTACCGCAGCCCCGATAATGCCAGTCCCAAGTACCGCAACCGTTTTGGATTGAGCGGATGCTTGCGAAAAGTTAGTCATTTTATATCCCTATCGATCGTTAGCTTAAGTTTATCAATCAGTACAGCAAAGACGCTTTAGCATTTGATGTGCTCAGCGCCCGTTTACATCCAATTAACACATTTGTCTAAAACAGACTGCATTTTGGAACGATCGGTACAATACTGGGCAAAAAAAATCTACTCACCTAGCCACTGCCAAATCGTTGCTCTCAAAGAGCGCTTATTGCGACATCAACAATATCTTCCAGTCTTTCCGCGCGTTCTTCTTGTTGACTTCCTTTGCCGAGCACCCTAATACCCTGAATGGTACTGACAAAAAATCTGGCGAGCGCGCCCGGTTTTTTTTCTGCTGATATTTCACCGCTCTCCTGGCCTCGTTTTATCAACTCCTTGAGGGCACGCTCCATACGGGTAAAGTTTTGGGCGACCAAATTTGCTATGTCTTGGTCATGCCTTGCCAACTCCAACGAGGCATTGGCGACCATGCATCCCAGACTCTCTTTATCATTGAGTTCTTCCGAAACAATCTTCATCAGCAATTTGCGCACGATATCTCGTACCAACCCTTCCTCGGATAAAATCGAGATGTTTGGCGCAGTGAGTTGGTAATAACGACGTAGCGCAAACTCGTAGAGACCTAGTTTGCTACCGAACGCATTGTAGAGACTTCCGCGTCCGAGCCCTGTTCCTTCTACAAGATGCTGAATGCTTGCCCCGCTATACCCTCGCAGCCAAAAAACACGCATAGCCGCTTCGGCTATGGCATCTGAGTCAAACTCCTTGGGTCTCATAAGGTTGCGCGCTCTGGAATGATCGTTCCAAATAATCTAAAGCTTCTTTTTCAGATAGTCAACAGCCGATTCCCGCGTTGAAATCCGGGCTCCTGGCGTCTACCCCAGACAGCGCAATGGTTCAAGGAACAATCTTCACAGCAAAAAAACTCAGTGAATCCCGCAAGCTCTTTTCAGCTCTGGGGATTGTTTCGAATCTTCTTGCAACATGGTTTGAAATCGTGCAGCGTAAAAAAAGCTCGGGCCTTGAGTGAATTCTGTGCACTTGATTTTAACTAAAGCTCATTCAACTCTCACACTTACCCCGAACAGTCGCGTCCTCGATACCGTAAATCGAGCGGCTAGCTGACGTTAAAAACCTATCAGCAAAGGATTTATATATGAATATGGACATCATGCGCACCGGCCTTGAAACTGCGGCGTATTCAGAGACTGTGACTATCCCGGCCACATCCTCTCTTACGTACGTCAGCGGTATTCTGGCGGATTTGTCTGATATTGAAGTACCTCCAGGCACAGTATCATCCTACGGCGACACAAAAACACAGACCCTTTCGGTGTTCAATAAAATCAATAAAATCCTGCAAGCGCGCAATTTGTCCATGGCGGATATTATTCAAATTCGAGTCTTTCTTGTGGGAACCGTAGAGTTTGACGGGAAACTTGATTTCTCAGGCTTCCAGCAGGGTTACAATATGTTTTTCGGGTCTTCAGATCAGCCAAACAAGCCAACTCGAACCGCTGTTCAGGTTGTCGCCCTGCCGCTACCAGGTACATTGGTAGAGGTTGATGTTATTGCGGTTGGCCGTTGAGGACCAAGAGAGCATCTTAAAATTTTTTGTGTTGTTATACATGGCCGATTCACCCCTTTGTATATCGAAGCTCTGGCAACACCCACGACGACACGCAGTTGTATCTAGGGTGCAGTTTTAGAAAAATTTTACCCGCCAGCCGGTGAGGCCATCGCCTCACCGGCTCGCTGAATATTGCTCAAGATATTATTCGCCCCGACCTAGATATCGACCGGATCGTCGGCGCCTCCTTTGGCTGGCTCGCGCTCGCGACGCTGCTCTTTATGGCCCACGCGTTGTGTCAATTGCTGCCTTTTGTAATAGGCGGCTATCGGCCGATTCTGTTGAAAAAGTCGGTCATCCGAAACGTCCTGATCCTTGAACGGCGAAAACGCTTTTTTTACACGCAGCTACGTGAAATCTGCGTCTGGAAGACTCTGCCGAAGGTGAAGATTTCAATCTCGGCCCCGAACTTTTCAACTGCGCAAACCATGTCCAACTTTTTCAACAAAATCGGCCAAAAGCGGTCGTTTGGGAGAGAACGGATCAGCGCGAAGATGCCGCCAGATCCTCTTCGACGAAGCGCAGCATCGCCTCCGCCAGCGCCTCGCGCGGATAGGCATTCTGTGTCACCAATAGAGAACCCAGGGTCGAATGCGTTCGGGCGATCGGCACTGCCAGGGCCCAATGATCGGCGTTGATATAGCCCATCAGGCGGCTGCCAGGGATTATCTGATCGTAGAAGATCACCTGGCTGTCGTTGCGCGCATCGATGCTCGCCAGCTTGTTGTAACTCGATTTCAGTATGGCCGAGATGTGATCCGGCTGCGGGAAGGTAACGAGCGAATAGTAGTTCAGTTCGGACGGCAGCCGGTACTGCGCCAGCCAGTTCTTGCGCGTTGCGGGTCGCAGGCTGTCGATCGCGCCACCGTCGCCCGAATCGCAGGTCGCACCGGGAAAGTGTCGCAACAGGTCCGCCTGGTACTGCTCGGCATCGTTGGCCAGCGCCGAGCCCCCGACCGAGCCGGCTGCGCTGACCACTGCCGCCACGCGGCCGCGGATTTCCGGGTAATTCACCATCGCTTCGAGAATGTCGGGCGCGCCCTTCGAATAACCGATCAGGACGAGGCGCGGCGGTCCGGCTTCGGCTGGCATCGCCATGATCGCGTCGCGTATTTGCCGAGCGTTCTTTGCGGAACTCGATAAGGCGTCGACCTTGATCTGCGCCAGGTCATAGCCGAACTGACGCAGATGAATCCCTACGCTGCCGGGCGCTTGCAGCCATTGCTCGAAGCATTCGTAGCCGACGCCGGCCACCACAGTGCCGATCAGACGGCGTTTCGATTGACCGAGTTCGACGGGTTTGCCAGTGCCACCCGGTTCGATACCGACGCGCGTCAATGCCTCCTCGCAAGGGCGGCTATCGGGAAGTTCGCTTCCTCGCGTATTGAGGATCGAGCAAAAAATCTCGCGAAAGCGCCCCCGCTTGTCCTGCACGCCGGCCTGCGCCGCAGGGACCAGCACCAGCGGCGGTGTGTCCGTCGAGTAGGCCATCAGCGGCGCGGGTGCGCAGGCGGTGAGTGCATGGCAGCCAGCGATCATCAGCCATGCCATGCCAGCGCTGCGCAACAACGGGTGGGCACCGCGCAAACAGCCGGCCGAGTCATCCTGCCGGCCGAACAGGTTACTTGCGGGCATCGTCGATCTCCTTGCGTGCAGGCGATTGGCGCCAGTCCAGATACGGTTCCCAATCGAGCATCTGCACCTGCGACAGGCTGAGCGGCCGCGTCGCAAAGAACATGACCGCACGCAGACCGTCGCTGAAGTAATGGGCTCCGCTGAACGTCGTTCGCGGTTGTGCCTGGGATACGGGACCGACGCCGGTGACGAACCCGAGCTTGTCCAGACCGGCCGAATACATCATGTCCTGGATCAGGAAATTCCTCGCCTCATCGACGTCCTTATGCAAAACAAGGTTTTGCGCCTCGCGCGGTGCAAAGCGTCCGCCGGTCGGTCGTGCGACCTGCGCGAGATAGACGGAGTGACCGTCGAAGCGCATTGGCGTGATCCACACACGCACCCAGGTCGCCGGCGCTCCGGCTTGCGATTGCTTGCGCACCACGGCATCGGGCATGCGGCCGAATGCACGCTCGACCGCATCCGCGGGGTGCGTGGAACGCCGGTAGCCGCGACGCACAAAGGCGGTGGCGATATCGGCGAACTCGCCGACGAGAATCGCATTGAACGGATCGCCGTTCGCCCTGCCGCTCGCGTCAGCGGCGCAGCAAGGAAGGCGCTCCAGCGCGAAACGCAACGCGGCCAGATCGTCATAGTCCTTGATCTCGGAACCGTGAGGCTGGAACAAGCCTTCGGCAAACCATTTTTCCCCGGCATCGTCCGGCACTCGCAAGAAGAGAGAGAACGGGATCAGCGTCTTTCTCTGCAGCAGATCGATATTCAGCAGCCGCGTAGCGCGCTCCGGGTTGATGAACAGCAAGCCCGCTTTCGTTTCGCCTGGCAGGACGGGATTCTTGAACCCGAGTTGGTCCAGGTGTGCATTGATGCGCGCGTTCGCTGCCGGGGCGAATATCCCGTGCATGGACCAGGCGACTTCGAGTGGCGAGAAATAATCGGGATCGGTTCCCGGCCGCAGCAACATGAGCGGCTCGGCAGTCCGGTTCTGAACTTCGACCCACACAGGCTGCACGCGCGTCTTGTCCAACTCTACCCCCAGCATTTGCCGCCTGTCTTCGGCACTGAGCACGGCGGCGCTGACGCGTATCTCGTGACTGGTGGCCGTCTGCGCACGTTCACGCAATCCGGAGGTACTGAAATCGGCAGGCGCCTGCCAGGTCGAACAAGCAACGGCGAGCGCAAGAGTCGCTGCACAACTCAGGGTGCACAAGCAGCGTATTGCACATCGCAGAGTACCCCTGGCGCGAGGCGCGAATGGCAAGCGGCTCATGGCTTGACCCGCCCCGGTGGTTGTCCGCCATTCTCGTAGATGCCCTGTGATAGAAAGAATTCGATTTGCGCCAGGGAGGTGTGCGTGTGATCGAATACCAGGACACAGCGCAACCCATCCGTGTAGTAAGGATCGGTCGTCAGGTTCTCGCGCGGCGCGCTCTGGGGCGCGGCCCCCACCCCCTTCACAAAACCGAATTTGGCCAGCGTCACGGAATACGCCATATCCTGTGTCAGCGCACTGCGCGCTTCGTCGACGTCAGGGTCGATCTTGTGCGTGGTCAGCGTCGCGGTATGCACGGTCATCCGGCTGCCGATATCACGGCTGATCTGTCCGACCCACACCTGCTTGCCGTGATATTGCATCGGACTCAGCCACAGCCTCAGGTGATTGCGCTGGTGGACGTTGTCACGCGCCTTTTGCAAGGCAAGGTCCTGAGCCCGCCCAAACAGATAGAGATCGCTCACCGGCGCATAGGGATAGCGCTCGCCGGAAAGCGCCGAATTGACCACTTTCATGATCGACCCCGACCACTTCTCCTCGGTCCCACGCCAGCCGCGACGTGCGAATGCGGGAAAGGCATCATCGAGCCCGCCGACGACCACGAGGTTCAGCGGATCGCCGTTTCTGGAACCCTCCTCGTTGGTGACGCAGCACGGCAGAGCCTCCAGCGCCACCTGGAAGCTGGCGTCATCCGTGTAGTTCACAATGTCCTGGGGCGGATAGATGCCCTGCCTGAACACTTCACTGATGTGGTAATCGGTGCGTAGGCCCGGAACGATGGCCAGGACAGAGAAATGCCTCGACCACCCGTCTGCCACCAGATCGAGGTTAACGAACTTGAACCCCTCGTCGAGATTGGTCAACACGAAGCCCGAGGTTGTCGCGCCAGGTGCGACAGGGTTGCGAAAGGCCAGCCAACGAAAGTGCCGGTCGAGCGCATTCCGCTCGTCCTGCGGCGCCCCTGAGAAAAATGCTTCGGCCGCCTCGGATGCGGGGAAGAAATTTGGATCGAGGCCCGGCGAAAGCAGATAGTAGGCGCGGTCTTCCTGATTTTTGACTTCGACCCAGACCGGCTGTATCGATCTATTCGCCAGAGGCACGCCGTAGACCGCTTCGCTTTCGGCGGCCGAGAGTACGGCGGTCGACACGCGCAAGCCACCATCGCTGCGCGTCACGGCGCGGCTCTTGTAGTCAAGGCTCGCCGTTGGCGGAGGCTGAGAGGCGCAGCCAGCGAGCGCCGCTGCGACGGCCGTTGCTGAGAGAACGTGTCTCACCATGCGATGCATCGCGTAACCTCATCAACTGAGCTTTACCAATCTTCGCTGGCGCGCCTACGTAATCCGTAGCTACTACGGACATTGGTTTCTACGTCGCAGCTTTTCATCAGGACCCGCCCCGGGAATTGCGCAGGCTTTTTGGGGTGAGTTTCGCCGCCATGGAAGAATAGTCGAACTATCGGTTGCAGGCCGCTTCGGCCTCTGCAGGTGATACGTCACCGATGGCTCCAGCGCCGTCGATGGTTGCCCTTTCCCGCCCCGCCCCTCTCGGCACGCTGCTGCCGGGTACCGCTGAGACCTCCCAGTGCCATGCAAGAAACTCCCGACAGTATTTAGGGCGTTTTCACACAGCCTGGGTCGATTTATGACTTTCGTAACCGTCAGCTTTGGGTCGATTGTGTTGAAAAAGTCGGTCCTTCCAGACTGTCCACGTATTGACTGCTGAAAATGCCTTTTTTGCGCGCAGCTACGCGAAATCTGAGTACGGAATCCTCTGCTCAAAGTAAAGATTTCAATCTCGGACGCGTACTTTTCTGCCGTGGAAACCATGGCCGACTTTTTCAACAGAATCGGCCGAATTCAGCCTGTCACGACTGCCCGAAATCGACCGATTGTGTTGAAAAAGTCGGTCCTTCTAGACTGTCCACGTGTTGACTGCTGAAAATGCCTTTTTTGCGCGCAGCTACGCGAAATCTGAGTCCGGAATCCTCTGCTCAAAGTAAAGTTTTCAATCTCAAGCGCGTACTTTTCTGCCGTGGAAACCATGGCCGACTTTTTCAACAGAATCGGCCAAAAGCAGACATTCGGGACAGGCTAGCTATGGGCCATTTTCGGAATTTGTTGATGGGGCTGGGGGGCTCCCTTGTCTCATTCTCCAAGGTCCCTCTCTAGGAGCCCTCACACGCCAGTCGTCGCTTCGGCGTAGCTAGGCTGGCTGATAACGCCCTTTTTTCAGCGCAAAAGGGCCAGCGCGAAAGTGGCTGCACAAACAGCAGCCATCCTATACCAGGCCCGGTCGGCTTATTGCCCGGCCTGGCTGACAGGGGTAACGCTGCGGGTGTGATAATCGCCCGACGAGTCCTGGATGCAGTAATTCGGGGACATCGGTTTTTCCTCGCCGGCTTTCAACTCAACCACCTCATTGCGGCACGTTGTCTGGAATGTTTGCGACTGGAATGCCTGCCGGACTTCATAGTCGGCGCCTGCGCGTGGCACGAAACTCACGGGCGCTGAAGAGCAACTGGACCTGGACGTGACGAACGCCACAAACACGATCAGCGGCTGCCCGGCCGGGACCACACGTTCATCGAAGTACCTGCGCGTCTCATCGATCTTCGCGCTGACCGGGGAGGCCGGTATGCCGATGACATTGTTCTGGTAGTCGGAAGGCCACATGCCGAAGATATCCGTGCTCTGACCGCTGGGCACGATACGCGAAGGATTCCATCCTTGCGGCCGCTCGCGGGCGGCCAGCGCTTTTCTGTAAGTGTCGTTGAAATACTGCTCGCAACTTTGGCCGGATACGAAACCTGCGTATGCCCCTTGCCCGCTGATGAGGCGGATGCGCGCCGTACTGGCGGGGTCGTACTTGGCCATCTCGGCCGGGTTCTGGACATCGGTTTTCTTGAAGGTGCACCCCCCGACAGCCAACGGCACGATGAGCAACAGTCCCAGGCGTGCGATGACAGTACCCAAGCCGGTATGAATGGATGAGCGCTTGCTGGCGTCCTGCTTCATTATTTTCTCCCTGTTAGTGGCGCAACCTTGGTGATGACGGGGTTTGGGCAGGCGTTTGCCTTCAAAGTTCGCGGGTTCGCATTGGATTGGGGCAAAGAAAGCATGGCGGCGGCCTTTTCTCTCTCCCGATGTGTCGCGCGTACGGTCTGCCCTGTTATTCTGATTCAGCAATCCGGCGTGTAGATAAGATGTTATACGGCATTATTCAATACGGACAATCAGCCATTGACGCTCTATCAGGCGGCGCTTAAAGATCTTCTTCGGATAGGTCAATGTGCGACGCATTGAGAGGCATGTTAACAGGCTTTGTTTTGCGGCTACGAGGGGCTCATTCCAGGCGTTGGGACGTTCGAAATTTATCTCAGGTGAGCGTCCGCTTCTGGCCGATTGTGTTGAAAAAGTCGATGTTGATATCCTCAACCGTTCTCGTGGACTGATTCTGGATAGATGCTCATGTTGACTGGCTTGAATCATTTTACGTTGGCGGTTGTGAACCTCTCTCGCAGCATTGAGTTTTATGAGGCTCTACCTGGGTTTAGATTGGCTGCCCGCTGGGAGACGGGGGCTTATCTTTCCCTCGGTGATCTCTGGCTTTGTCTGTCTCTCGATGAGAGTCGTGTGGCGGAAAAACAGCCTGATTACACCCACTATGCGTTTTCGGTGGGGCAGGATGATTTTGAAGAAGTCACCGCTTACTTGCGGCTTCGTAACGTTATTGAGTGGAAATCCAATTCGAGTGAAGGTAACTCGTTTTATTTTTCGGATCCCGATGGGCATCGTCTGGAAGTGCATGTAGGCAGCCTCGCTTCAAGGCTTGAGGAATGTCGGCGCCATCCGTATGCAGGTATGGAGTTTTTTGACTGACCGTTTTCGTCTGATTTTATTGAAAAAGTAACTCTGCTATCTGGCCTGCGGCAAAATCTCTACATTGGCCAGCAGGGAAGCAGGGAAGCAGGGAAGCACGCAGCATGATGGGACAGTTATCGAGTGGGCAGGAACGACTGTTTTACTCGTTCAACGTTGAAGATCACATTCCCGCCAATCACCTTCTGCGCAGCATTGATCGGTGTCTTGATCTGAACGACCTGCGCCATTACCTCGCCGACCTCTACAGCCCGATTGGGCGTCCCTCGATTGATCCCGAACTGATGATCCGCATGCTGATCGTGGGCTATTGCTACGGCATTCGCTCCGAGCGGCGGTTGTGCGAAGAGGCTCATTTGAACCTGGCGTATCGCTGGTTCTGCCGATTGAGCCTTGAAGATGAAGTCCCCAATCACTCGACCTTTTCCAAAAATCGACACGGCCGCTTTCGGGACAGTGATCTGTTTCGCTGGTTGTTCAATGAAGTGCTGCGTCGTTGCATGGACGCAGGCTTGGTCAAAGGTGAAGGCTTTGCCGTAGACGCCAGCATTATCAAAGCGGATGCCAGCCGGCAGCGCGGTGTACCGGGTGATGAACCGGTCAACTGGAGCGATCCGGCCCTGAGCACCCGCGCCGTGCGTGAGTATCTTGAGGCACTCGATGAAGAGGCTCTGGCCGAAACGCTACCGAAGCGCCTATCGCTGACTGATCCTCAAGCCCGCTGGACCGCAGCACCAGGTGGCCCAGCGTTCTACGCTTACTCCACGAATTATCTGATCGATACCGAGCACGGCGTGATCATGGATGTGGAACCTACACCGGCTCATCGAACCGCAGAAGTCGAGAGCACCAAGACGATGATCGATCGGGTCGAAGCGCAGTTCGACGTCAAGCCGGAACGCCTGATTGGCGACACCGCTTACGGTACCGCGCCGATGCTGGCCTGGATGGTGGAGGAAAAAGACATCGAACCGCATGTGCCCGTGTGGGACAAAACCGAGCGCAAGAACGACAGCTTTTCGAGTAACGATTTCCACTGGAATGAAGAGACTGAGGAATACCGCTGTCCGGCCGGCAACGCATTGCGCAGCGAATGGAGAGCCTTCAAAAACGAGCGTTCGCACGTCACAAAAGCCAACACCATCATCTTCCGATCCAGACAGGCCGACTGCGTAGCCTGTCCGATGAAGGCCAAGTGTTGCCCCAACACTGCGTTTCGCAAGATCGCTCGCAGCGTCCATGAAGCCGCTCGTGATGTGGCTCGGCGCATCGCAGCGACGCCGGAGTACGTGCGCTCTCGCCACGAGCGTAAAAAGGTCGAAATGTTGTTTGCCCATCTCAAACGCATCCTGAAACTGGATCGCTTGCGACTACGTGGCATGAGCGGTGCGACCGATGAGTTCACGCTGGCCGCTGCGGTGCAGAACCTGCGCCGGCTGGCCAAATTTACCTCTCAAGGTCCACCGGTCACGGGATAGGTGCGCCTGCACTAAGCAAAAAACCTCAAACTAACCCACTGACTGAGTAGCAAAGGTCAACGAAGGGCCGAAAAACCACTCAATGTGGTGAGTCGGTTCTTGGGCGATGGTCGTGTCTGAGTTCAGGTCAGCTGAAAAACCGACTTTTTCAACAGAATCGGCCAGAAACGGACATCCGCCCAGAGCATGCTCCCTGAAGGAAACATAATCCCGCCCTCCTCTTGGCGCAGTTACAACTCACATGCCAGTAGTTATTCGCTGGGGCTGCGTTCAGTCGCTAGCGTCGCCTCTGAATTGGCTTCTCGACTGCTGCTATGCGCTGCAAAATACCGACCTAACTGGCGTCCAAATCGGATACAGGGTTTTTCAATTACGAACCAGGAAATACTGGCCAACGCAAGAGAAACGGCGATCGTAACAGCCTGATTTGCATGAATGCTGAAATTAGGGAATTCGGCGGCTATAACCTTTTGTATTGGCCATCCGAAGACATACACACCATACGAAAAGTCGCCTGGAAGCCGCAATGCCTTGATGGGGTCGGTGGTCATCAGCCAAAGCGCAGTCATCAAAAATGCCGGATAAAACACAAACTGGAACGCCGATCCATGCCGAAATATCCAAGCAAAGAGGATTAAGCCGGAAACCACACGGATATTGATACTTGCCTGGTCTTTATAAAGCGCAAGGAGAGCACCAAAAGCAAAAAAGGCCGGGAGACGCCCACCAATATCTATGTTCATCAGACCAATCAGTTGAATTTCTTCCGGGAAAAACATTGAAGTAACAAGAATTGCGATGAGAACCAACGTCGCGAAGAGCCTATGACGGAATACCCCACAGAGCCCTGCTGCCAGCAACATGGCGTACATAATAAGCTCATATCGGATTGTCCAAATTGATCCGTTGGTCAGCGGGAAGTTGCTATTTTCAAACACGCCAGGCAATGAGTATTGGATATAGGGGTGCCGGAATATTTCTGAAAAAATGGCACTGTCAGCAAAATAACTGTTCAACGGTAGTGTGGTGAGCATCGGTCCAAGCAGTAAGACACAAGCGGCCGCACTAACCAGGATGGCTGGGAACACCCGAAAAAACCGTGCCAGTATAAAATTAAGCGGTGAACTATTGTTTATCCAGCTATTCGTTACAAGAATACCGCTTAAGAAAAAGAAGAATTCAACGGCCAGCGATCCCGAATAGTCAAATCCAAGCAAACCCCCGATAGGCTCTGTCGTCGCGGCCCCAGGAACGAGAGCGTAAGCATGCCCCCAGATGACCGCACATGCAGCGACGAGGCGCAGCAAATCCGCATTGTTATTGTCCCTGAGCAGAGCGTAATTCAGTTTCATTGAAAGGCTCTCGGAATTTGTGCGCGGTGGCAGGACCCGATAACCATCCTGGCAAATTTGCCAGTTGTGGTAGATGTGTCCGATAAGGACTGAGTGTAGACGTCGCCTCAACGCGACTGCTGAACATGAAAAAAAAGACATGTTACATATTCGCAATCCTGGCCGATGACCGGCCCCACTCCGACACACACTTTTCCTCTATTCCTGGCCTATGCATCTATCCCCAACCAGAACAAAAAAATGCCAAAGATCTGGCGCGATTTAGTTGACTACTTTGGCTCGATTACTGCCCTTCGGGACGGACAACAACCGGCCAATAATAATCTCCCGGTTACATACATCAATTTAAGTGCCGATTGACGAGTGCTATCGAACCCTCGATCCGCAACAACTTTCAATCACTCAGAAAATGCCTGCCGGGTTGCAGGTCGACTTGCTGATATTGATCAAGTGAAACCACGAACTCGTTTGACCAGCCAATGAATCCGCGTCAGCTGGCCTCGATGACGGGCCTCAGCGATTGCCGTCGGGGGTCGACTCCCGGCTGAAGGCGTCCAGTTCCTGCACCAGGCCCTTGGCTGCCATCATCACCAGCGCGCGACCTTTTTCCGCTGTTGCCTGGGCCGGGTCCGAACCCATGCGACCATCCGGATGACGTGCGCGGAAGTCTTGCGCTTCGCGGATGGGGCCCCACGCCGCGATCTGCGGCGAATACTCGGCCGATTTGATCGCGTCCGGGTACGCCCATTGAGTCACGGCAATTTCCGACGGGGTGGCATGCACGCCATGGCCCGTTGGAAACTGCTCCCGTGCCAGCTCGCCAATACCTTCCAGGTCCCACCAGTTGCACAGCTTCAGCGCAAACCCCGCCGGACGTCGTGCGAAGCTCGCCTCGGCGTAAAGCTCGGAGAATGCCGCTTCAATCGAGGCGACATTGCCGCCGTGACCATTGAGGAAGAGGATTTTCTCGAAGCCGTGCGCGGCCAGCGACCGCACCCAATCGCCGATGGCGGCGATGAAGGTTGAGGGACGCAGTGAAATGGTGCCCGGAAAACCCAGATGGTGTTGGGCCATGCCAATGTTGAAGGTCGGAGCAATCAGTATGTCCGCTGATTTCTGGGCTTCGTGCGCAATGATTTCCGGGCACATCCAGTCGGTGCCCAAAAGGCCCGTAGGACCGTGTTGTTCATTCGAACCGATCGGAACAACGATGGTACGACTGCGTTGCAGGAATTCGCCAATTTCGGCCCAGGTCGACAGGTGTAAAAGCATTTGAGTTCTCTCCATTGCAAGGTTCCTTGCGGAACACGACGATTCAGTTGAAGTTGCAGTTCGCTGATCACACAGAGTTGTATTGAGGTGCAGAGTGTTCACCCGATAGCGATCGGCTGCGAGTGATGACCATTGCTGCGCAAAGTGATGCGCAGCCAACGGCAACGATGCCCAGGTTCATGGTGCCGGTGGCCGTTTTGGCCCAACCAATGACCGCAGGCCCCCAGAAGCCACCGCACAGGCCGATGGTGTTGATGAAGGCGATGCCGCCCGCCGCGGCTTCGCCCTTGATGTGTTCGGAGGGCATGGCCCAGAACACGGTGTACGCCATGAAAATCGTGGTTGTGGCCCCGGTCAGCAGCCCCAGCGATACCATCAAATGCCCTTCTGCAAATGGAAACGCGAGGAGCAGAACCGCCCCGATGCCCGCAGGCACTGCACAGTGGTAGCGCCTTTCGCCGACGCGATCCGAGCGGCGCCCTATCAGATACATGCCGATTGCAGCCCCGACATAAGGAATGGAGGAATACCAACCCAATCGCAGCGTGTCATCAACACCCTGGGCCCTGAGGATGGCCGGCAGCTAGAAGCTCATGGCGTAGATCGAGAAAATGATGCAGAAGTAAGCCGATGCCAGGACGTAAGTTTTCGGGTCGCGCAAAACGGCCCTGAACGAATGGACTTGCCCCGCTGATGTACCCAGCTCTGCCTCCAGCAGCTTCTTTTCTTCGGCACTCAGCCAGTTGGCGTCCGAGGGCCGATTGGACAGGACAAAGAAGGTCAGGATACCGAGCAACACGCACGGAAGGCCTTCAATCAGAAACATCCACTGCCAGCCGGCCATACCGCCAACGCCGGAAAGCGTGGTCATCAGCCAGGCGGAAAGCGGACCACCGACTATGCCGCCGATGGGCCCGGCGATGAACACGATGGCAATCGCGCGGGCCATACGTGTCGGACCGTACCAGCAAGACAGGTAATAGATCATCCCCGGCGCGAAACCCGCTTCGAATACCCCCAGCAGGAAACGCATCAGGTAGAACGTCGGCACGTCACGGACAAACAGCATGCAGGCCGAGGTGATGCCCCATAACACCAGAATGCGACTGAACGTCTTGCGCGCACCCACCCGGGGAAGCATCAGGTTGCTGGGCAGTTCAAACAACACATACCCCAGAAAAAATATCCCTGCCCCTGCGCCATAAGCCGCGTCGGAAAGCCCGAGATCACTTTGCATCTGCAGCTTGGCGAAGCCGACATTGATGCGGTCCAGATAGGCGAACACATAGCAAATGAACAACAGCGGCAGCAGCCGCCAGTTGAGCTTGCGGTAAAGCGCATTCAGGGCGCCACTTCTTGCCGTCGGTGCAAAGGCTGACATACGGGTCTCCCATTTATTCTTGTTGGCCAGTGGTGGTGCCAACGGATGGTGCCCGGACGACAAAAACCCAGCAAGAGCAACTAAGTTCGCGTACCGTTGCTCTATAGGCAACACAGCTTTCAGGGATGCCCGACATGCGCGAGATCAATCAACAACGGCTTCGGTATTTTCATGAGGTGCTGGTCCACGGCTCGATTCGAGGTGCGGCAGACAGCATCAATACGTCCCCTTCCGTGATCACCCGGCAGATCAAGTTGCTGGAGGAGGAGTTAGGCGCGAGGCTTTTCGAACGGCAGGCCCGCGGTGTCCAGCCGACCGAGGCCGCCGCGCACTTGCTGGAGTTCTGGCGTGGCTACCGATCTCACCAGGAAAAGCTCGAAGACCAGTTACAAGCGATCAAGGGCCTGCAGCAAGGTCATGTGCGTGTGGTGATCAGTGAGGGTTATGTCGATGCCCTGGTCGACAACGTGCTCGCGCCGTTCTGCAAGCAGTACCCGAAGCTCGATGTCACCCTGGACATTCTTCCCGTCGATGACGTGATGAACGAAGTGGCAGAAAACCGCGCGCATATCGGCCTTGCCTATAATCCGCCGCTACACGCGCAGATCGATTTTCGTGCAACCTCATCCCAGCCCGTCATGCTGCTGGTGCGCCCCGATCATCCACTGGCCTTGAACGGTCGTGCGGCCACCGTCGAAGACCTGCTCGCCTGCCAACTGGTCTTGACGCCCACCACGTTCGGCATCGGTCATGCGATAAAAATGCTCGAGTATGCGGAGAAAATCGAGATCCGCCCGGCGCTGGTCAGCAACTCCCTGGCAGCCCTCAAGCGCCTGATCGCTGCGGGAGATTTCGCTTCGTTGCTGGGAGAGTTCGCGGCCTATCGGGAAATTGCCAAGGGCAGCCTGGCGGCGGTCCCCATCGACCACCCGATTTTTCTCGGCGTCGAGGCAAAACTGTTGGTCAAGTCCGGCCGCCCCCTGGCCGCCCCCGCTCAAGAGCTGCTCAACTGGATGCTGCAACGCTTGCCGATGTTCACGCCGGGTGAAGCGGTGTGACGCGGTCGGCCATGACACACGCTTGATTGACGTACCGTTGGTTCAAGCGATTCGTTTTGCAATAAGCTTCGTCTGATCGCGGTTCGAGCCGCTTTCCAGGTCGGCCACGCCGCCCGCTAACCGCCCCATTATCAGCCGCAGGCACCCGCAAGAATGCTTGCCACACCACCAAGGCAGAACACCTGATTGAACATCGATACCCGAATCAAATTCCGTCATCTGGTGTGTTTTCTCGAAGTAGCGCGCCAGGGCAGCCTGGCACGTGCTGCCGACAAGCTGGCGATCAGCCAGCCGGCGCTTTCCAAAACCCTCAAGGAACTGGAAACCCTGCTGGAAGCCACCCTGTTCGAGCGGAGCAAGAAGGGCTCGACGCTGACCGAGGCCGGTGCGGCCTTTCTGCGCTACGCCGGGCCGAGCGTGCAATCGCTGCGCGAGGGGGTCAACAGTCTGCGTTCCGGTGTGCATGAGCCGATTACCGTGCAGCTCGGCGTGCTGTCCACCGTCGAAAGCCTGCTGGTTCCTGAAGTGGTCTGCCGCCTGCACGACCGACACCCTGCCCTGGTGGTCAGTGTCATGACCGGGCCCAGTGCCTATTTGCTGTCGCAATTGCGGGTCGGCGAACTGGACCTGGTGGTGGGTCGAATGACCGATAGCCCGTTGATTTCCGGACTGACGTTCGAGCATCTCTACAGCGAGTCGATGACCCTGGTGGTGCGTGCCGGTCACCCGGCGCTCACCGCTCCACAGGGGCATAAAAATCTTGAAGACTATCCGCTGGTCTTGCCGTCGGCGGGAACGACGATCCGCAAATTCGCCGACAGCCTGTTTGTGCAGCACGGGATAACGCCGTCGCGCCAACGCCTGGAAACCCTCTCGGTCGCCCTGAGTCGGCGCTACGTGCAATGCAGTCAGGCGATCTGGGTGGCGCCCCATGACGCGGTCAGGCAGGACTTGAGGCAAGGTGAGCTGGTGGAGCTGGACCTGGGCATGCGCGAACCGGGCGGTTCGGTGGGGCTGTGCACCAATCCTGCATTACCCGTGACGCCAGCGGCGCAGTGGTGCGTGGAAGCCCTGCGCGAGATCGGCCAGGAATATCGCGAAGGACAATATCCATAACCATTTGGATATGGATAGAGTCGTTTTTTTCAATTTTGTATCAGGTCGCACAGGAGGAAACTGCGGTCACGAGTCACTGCCACGCAGTGCCCGCCTCCGTCCAACCATAACAACAGGAAAAACGACATGTCTGATGCGCACGACAGCCGCTTCGTCATTCGTGACCGTAACTGGCATCCAAAGGCCCTGACCCCCGACTACAAGACGTCGATCCTGCGCTCCCCGCGCCAGGCATTGGTGAGCATTCCCCAATCCCTGTCGGAAACCAGCGGCCCGGACTTTTCCCATTTGAAAATGGGACAGCACGATAACGATCTGCTGTTGAACTTCAATCACGGTGGCCTGCCCATTGGCGAACGCATCATTGTCGCCGGTCGCGTGTGTGATCAGCACGGCAAGCCGATTCCCCATACCCTGGTGGAAATGTGGCAAGCCAATGCCGGTGGCCGTTACCGGCACAAGAAGGACAGCTACCTGGCCCCGCTTGATCCGAATTTCGGCGGTGTCGGCCGTGCGCTGACCGACCGCGATGGCAACTACAGCTTCCGTACCGTCAAACCCGGTCCCTACCCTTGGCGCAACGGCCCCAACGACTGGCGGCCAGCCCATATCCATGTCTCCATCAGTGGCCCGTCCATTGCGACGCGGTTGATTACCCAGCTGTATTTCGAAGGTGATCCGCTGATCCCCATGTGCCCGATCGTCAAATCGATCTCGAATCATGAAGCGGTGCAAAGCTTGATCGCCAGACTGGACATGAGCATGGCCAATCCGATGGATTGCCTGGCTTATCGTTTTGATATCGTCCTGCGCGGCCAGCGCAAGACCCACTTCGAAAACCGCTGAGGAGGCCTGCGTATGCCCGTTCAACTTCTGCCTGAAACCCCGTCGCAAACAGCCGGCCCCTATGTGCACATCGGCCTGGCCCTGGAGGCTGCCGGCAATGCGCCGCGCGAACAGGAAATCTGGAACGACATGGCCAAGCCTGGCGCGCCAGGTGAACACATTTTGCTGCTGGGCCATGTCTATGACGGTAACGGCCACCTGATTCGTGACGCGTTCCTGGAGTTCTGGCAGGCCAATCACGATGGCGTCTATGACAGCGCTTACGACCTGGAAAAACCGTTCAACTGTTTTGGCCGTACCGCCACGACCGATGTCGGTGAATGGACGATCAACACCGTCAAACCGGGCGTGGTGAAAAACGCCGCGGGCGTTGCCATGGCCTCGCACATCAACGTGTCGCTGTTTGCCCGGGGTATCAACATCCACTTGCAGACCCGACTGTACTTCGACGACGAAGCCCAGGCGAATGCCGTGGACCCCGTACTGAATCTGATCGAACAACCCCAGCGGCGCGAATCGCTGATTGCCAGGCGCTGCACGGTTGACGGAAAGCTGGCCTACCGGTTCGACATTCACGTTCAAGGTGAAGCGGAAACCGTGTTCTTCGACTTCTGACGACGCAGGCACCGTGTAGAAACGGCCTCCCCTCTGCGGGAGGCTATCTGTGCCCGTCAAGACCCTCCCCCCGACGCTGGGTAAAGCGACCGGCCCTGGCGACTTCTCGAAGCCGGCGATGCGAGCCGTTCAATTCAGTATCGCGCGAAACAAGGTACCTGTACTTCTAGGCCCGTTGGCAACCGTGGCGTACGATTGCCTACGCTGTCGGCATTGGGTGCTTGATGGGCCTGGCAGGAATGATTGTTTCGATCCTGATCACCCAAACCGGTGCAGTTCATTCATTAAAGTAAGCGTCAACCATTGGTCGATTCTGTCTTCACGTAGCAACGTGCAATGACGGTCTTTACAGGCAACCTGACGGTTGATCGTTGAACGCGTGTCCGCATGACGTCGTGATTGGCTGGCAATACTGAACAGTGCATCCAGCCCGTCCCTGCTTATCTTTGCCGATCGCCGCTCTAGACTGGGTCACACCTTTCTCAGCTCAAGGAGCGTTGCGATGCCGAATCATTCAATCAACGGCAAAGTCGTACTGATCGCCGGTGGCGCAAAAAACCTCGGAGGGTTGATCGCCCGCGACCTGGCCGGGCATGGCGCCAAGGCGGTGGTCGTGCATTACAACAGCCCTTCCAGTGAGGCCGATGCGCACGCCACCGTAGCCGCCATTGAAGCCCTTGGGGCCAAGGCCGTGGCCTTGCAGGCCGACCTGACCACCGCCGGTGCCGTGGAAAAGCTGTTCAACGATGCAGTGCTGGCAGTGGGACGACCGGATATTGCGATCAACACGGTCGGCAAGGTGTTGAAGAAGCCGATGGCTGAGATCAACGAGGTGGAGTACGACGAGATGATGGCGGTCAACGCCAAGACTGCCTTCTTTTTTATCAAGGAAGCCGGTAAGCATCTGAACGACAACGGCAAGATCTGCACGATCGTCACCTCATTGCTCGGAGCGTTCACGCCGTTCTATGCGGCGTATGCCGGCAGCAAAGCGCCCGTCGAACAGTTCACTCGGGCGGCGGCGAAAGAGCTGGGACCTCGTGGCATTTCGGTGACTGCGGTGGGCCCAGGCCCCATGGATACGCCCTTTTTCTACCCCGCCGAGGGCGAAGATGCCGTCAACTATCACAAGAGCGCTGCGGCGCTGTCGCCTTTCTCGCGCACCGGCCTGACCGATATTGAAGATGTGGTTCCGTTCATTCGGAATCTGGTCGGTGAGGGCTGGTGGGTGACGGGCCAGACGATTCTGATCAATGGCGGCTATACCACCAAGTGACGAGCGATAAAGCGGTTGCACCCCGTGACAGCGCGCTGATAGTTTCCTGAACCACCTGGCCATGGGGTCATTATGAGTGCCAACTCGTCTACGGGTCACCCGCTGCTTCGCCATCGTGACGGTCACCACGCACGGGTGACGTTCGAGGAGCTGTTGTTCGATCTCGTGTATGTATTCGCCGTGACCCAACTCAGCCATGGCCTGCTCCATCACCTGACGCTGCTGGGCGTGGTGGAGACGCTGATCATGTGGTTTGCCGTATGGCTCGGCTGGCAGTACACCTGTTGGGTCACCAACTGGTTCAATCCGGAAATGCCCAGGGTGCGCGGGCTGATCTTCGCCATCATGTTTCCTGCGTTGCTGATGGCGGCAAGCATTCCCGAAGCGTTTGGCGATCGAGGGCTGGTGTTTGCGCTGGCCTATGTGCTGATCCAGGTCGGGCGTACGGCCTATATCGTTCTGCATTTGCCCAGTGAACACCCGCTGGCACCGAACTTCCGGCGCATGCTCGGCTGGATGGTAATAGCGGCTGCGTTCTGGCTGACCGGCGCGTTTTTGGAGGGGCCATGGCGAATTGGCCTGTGGCTGGTCGCGGTGCTAGGCGAGTACGTGTCGCCCATGTTCGGCTTTGCCCTGCCGGGACTCGGGCGCTCACGCACCAGTGACTGGACCATCGAAGGTGCGCACCTGGCCGAGCGTTGCCAGTTGTTTGTGATCGTCGCCCTGGGTGAAACGCTGCTGGCCAGCGGCGCCGTTCTCGCGGAGACCGATCATTGGGGGATTCCCGTGCTGCTCGGTTTGCTGACCACTCTGCTGGGCACACTGGCAATGTGGTGGCTGTACTTCGGCACTGCCAGCAAAGACGCTATCCACCGCATCACCGTCTCCGGCGACCCTGGGCGCACCGGCGCCAACTTCCACTACATCCACGCGATTCTGGTGGCTGGCATCATTGCTACGGCAGTCGGCAACGACTTGGTGATGGCCCACCCCGACCAGCACTTGAGCACGGCCTACGTGCTGACCCTGATACTGGGGCCGATGATTTTTCTGTTCGACAGCCTGCTCTACAAACGCGAGGTGTATCAGGTGATCGCCAAGTCCCACCTCGCCGGCATGGTCCTGTTACTGGCCCTCGTGCCGTTGGCCTACGCCACGGATCTGCTGATGGTCGGCACGCTGACCACACTGGTTTTATTGATCGTATGTTTTGTCGAATGGCGAGTGGTCCGGCGGTTTCGTGAGAAACAGGCAGGCGCTGTCATCGAGCATTGAAGGCCTATGGATAGAATCGAGCAATACCGCATCTTCGTTCAGGTGGCAGAGCTGGGCAGTTTCATTCAGGCCGCGCGGTTACTGAAGCTGCCGCGCGCGACCGTGTCAGCGGCCATTCAACAACTGGAAGCCAACACGGGCACCCGTCTGCTGCACCGTACGACGCGCAAGGTGTCGCTGACCACCGATGGCGCCCAGTTGTTGCTGCGCGCGCGTCAGGTATTGCTGGATATCGATGACATCGACCAGTTGTTCCAGAGCCATCAAGAACAGGTCATGGGCCGTCTCGAGGTTGATGTCCCAAACCGCATTGCCAGACGCCTGCTCATTCCGGCGCTACCCGAATTCCTGAAGCACCATCCGCGACTGCAACTGGGTCTGGGCTCCACTGATCGCGCGATAGACCTGGTGCTGGAGGGGGTCGATTGCGTGATTCGGTTTGGGACACCACAGAACAGCAGCCTGGTGGTGAAGCCTTTGGGTCAGGTGTTGCTGATCAACTGCGCGAGCCCCGAGTACCTGGCCGAGTTTGGTGTCCCCACACAGCCTGCCGACCTGCAAGACAAGCACCGCTGTATCGGCTATATGGCCGGCGGGACCACACAGGAAGCACCGTGGGAGTATTGCGTCGACGGTGTCGAACACTCGCTGGATCTGCCAGGGCGCTTGGTGGTCAACAACGCTGAAAGCTACATCGCTGCGTGCTGCGCGGGGCTTGGCCTGATTCAGGTACCGCTGTTCGATGTTCAGCACTTGCTGGAACGCGGCGACCTGGTGGAAGTCATGGCCGCTTACCGTCCCGCGCCCATGACCGTCTCGGTGCTTTACCCGAACCGGCGTCAGCGCTCTCGTCGGCTCGGCGCTTTCATCGATTGGTTTACCACGTTGATGGCGCCGTACCTGAAGGCTTGACCCACCCGGTTCCATGGGGGTAGCGCTTGACCTTCAAGGTCAAAAGGGTCGTGGCCGTGGCTATTTCAGCAACGGCTCCCTAGAACTTTTCTCTGTTTATCGGTCTATGTGGATAGGCACATCCACTCGGTAAGCACGCCCCCTGCTGGCTTACCGCAGCCGGATGGCCACACGTCCAATGGCCAATCAGAGGTTGTCTTCGTTCATGAAATTCCTTGTCCCACGGAAGGTGCTCTTCGGTCTGTTCGCGTTCGCGGCAATGGGCTCGGCATCCGCCACACCGATGAAGACCTCAACCCCTGTTTTCGCACCTGAAGCCGCAGCCGTTAAGGCGCCTGTCCACGCTGCCGACAACCCTTGGCCGACGTTGGCCGGTATGGCCGGCAAGCAGCCAGGGCCGTTGCTTGCCCATGACGACCGGGACTGGCATGACGACCGTTGGCACGATCGTAGGGACGATTGGCGCCGCGACGAGTGGCGCAGGGAAAACTGGCGCAGAGAGCAAGCCCGCCGGGAAGCTGAACGCCGTCGTGATTGGGAGCGTCACGAGGATCGGGCCATGCGGCACCGTTACGAGGACGATCACCGTTACTATCGCCGCTAGTGCGAAGCCAGGGGACACGCCGCCGACTACGCAGACAATGGGTAGCCAACCTGCAAAAACCGTGACCCGGCAGGTCAACTCCGATTGATTGCCCGAGCAACGGCGGCCTTCCCCCCCACCAACTCACCTGATCAAGTCACGATGCTTCGAACATCTCGTCGTATGGCTTGAGGGGGGACGCCAAAGCCGCGGATGAACACCTCGCGCATATGACGACGGTTACGAAAGCCGGTTTCCTTGGCAATCACATCCAGAGAATGGCGGCTTTGCTCGACCATGACCCGCGCCGCTTCAAGGCGTAGCCGCTCGACGGCCTTGGCTGGGGATTGCCCGGTTTCAGCCGTGAATATGCGGGTGAACTGGCGAGGGCTGAGGTGCACGGCCTCTGCCAGCTCCTCGACACTGAGCGGCCGGTGCGGGTGTTGTCGGGCATGGTTCAGCGCGTTCTGGATGCGGTCGGATTTCGGTGCGAGATCGAGCATTTCCGAGTGCTGTGACTGCCCGCCGGAGCGGCGCTGATGCATGACCAGCTTGTGTGCCACAGAACGCGCCACGTCCGTTCCCAGATCCTTTTCGACCATGCCGTCACCGCGCTGTATTCGGCGACCAAGGCCGCCATTCACTCCTACAGCCTGTCACAGCGTTTCATGCTGCGCGACAGCAGCGTCAAGGTCCTCGAAATCGCGCCGCCGTGGGTCGATACCGACCTGATTCACAAAAGTGGCGACCCTCGTGCGATGCCGTTGAAAGACTTTATTGCCGAAACCCTGGACAAGCTGGAGACAGCGACCACCGAGGTGATCGTCGACAGCATCCGCGCATTGCGCGCCAATGTGGGGCCGAACGAACATGGCCTGGTGGAGCAGTTCAATCAGTCGATCATCGACAACCCCATCCCCGTCGCCTGAGCCCGGCCGCCCGACCTCCTCTGCGAGGTCGGGCACTTTGTGCAGGCCTGGTCAGGCGCCTGTCGAGTCTGGCGTGCGGGCAGAGAAAATCGTCAAGCTCAATCCAGCTCAGCGAATCCCCGGACAATCAGGTCTCACTGACCGATCCAGATGCCCGTTCCATGATGGCGTGCGGTTGGGAATCGTCGGTTGGACCGGCTTCGGCAGCCAGCTTCAAGCGGTCGGCTTTACTGATGTATTTGTTCTTTTTGACCGGTGCCAGTTTGGCGCTCGCCTTTTTGGCCTGGGCCTTGAATAACTGCTTTAGTTTCTTTTGACGATTCATGTTTTCTACTCGGTTTTTCAGTTGCCGAATGATATCAGCTAACAATGCCGAGCCAGATCACTGGCGTGCTCTTTGCGTGGCTCAGGCGGCCCGGGGCGCCTTGGAACCTGATGTCAAATAAGTCAGAAGTGCCGCCAGCAACAGCACCGCTGCGCTCGCCACGAAAGTGCTCTGATAGCCATGGCGGTCGAACAGCAAGCCGCCAACGGTCGAGCCCAAAGCGATGGCCAACTGAATCACGGCCACCATCAGGCCGCCTCCGGCCTCGGCATTCCTGGGCAGAACTTGCGCTATCCAACTCCACCAGCCGACAGGCGCCGCCGTAGCCACGAGCCCCCAGAATCCAAGCAGCATGACAACGGCAATGACCGAGGCTCCAAAGGGGATCAGCGCCAAGGCGATCACAGCCATCAGCAAGGGAATGGTCGCGAGTGTCCGGAACAGGCCGCGCCTCAGGAACGAACCGACCATCAGGGTGCCGATAAAACCCGCTGCGCCCATCACGAACAAGATCAACGACAGCGTAGAAACATCAACCATCGTCACTGTTTCGAGGAACGGCCGCAGATAGGTAAACAGCACGAACTGCCCCATGAAAAAAGCTGCACATGCGGCCATGCCCAATGCCACGGCACGGTGCCTTAACAGTCTGAAGACATTCGCGGAGCCCGATGTGCGCTCACCCGCCTCCATGACCGGCAGACTGGTCCACAGCCAGACCAGGGCGATCGCCGCTACAGGTACCAGAGAGAAGAAAGCACCGCGCCAGCCAATGACCGCCCCCAGGTAGCTGCCCAGCGGTGCGGCGATCACAGTCGCCAACGCGTTACCTCCGTTGAAGATGGCCAAGGCCTTGGGCACCTGGCTGGCGGGCACCAGGCGCATGGCCGTTGCAGCGGACATGGACCAAAAACCACCGATGACCACACCGATGAGCGCACGGCCAACCATGTATGTCTGATAGTCCGGCGCCATTGCGACCACGACAGCGGATAAAGCCATCATCCCGGTCAGGGCCAACAACAGCGTCTTGCGGTTGACGGCTCCAGCCAACCAGGGGATCGACAGGCTGGTCAGTACCGCGAACGCGCCGGAGATCGCGATGCCCTGCCCGGCCAGCCCTTCAGTGACATGCAGATCATCGGCCATCGGCGTCAGCAGGCTGACAGGCATGAATTCCGAAGCGATCAACGCGAAAACGCACAGTGTCATTGCAAACACCCCGCTCCAGTACGCGGGTTGTTCATTGGCCTCAGGTATCGGGATAACAGTGGCCATCAGGGCCTCACTTTCATTCATATTCATGACTGGAATGGTGAGGCAAGGACTTTCCAGCGACTAGCTAATGAATACTTAATAAGGCTATAAGTACAACTAATCAATGAACTCAAGGGCAGTGGCGATATGGTCAGAAGGAACCTCAACGATTTACTGTCCTTTGTCACCGTGGCGCGAGAAGGGAGTTTCACCCGCGCCGCCTCGCTGCTGGGTGTTACCCAATCTGCCCTGAGTCAGGCGATCAGCGGCCTGGAAGCGCGCCTTCAGATCAGGTTACTGACACGTACCACGCGCAGCGTCTCGCCTACGGTCGCTGGCGAGCGGTTGTTGCAGGCCATCGGCCACCGCTTCGATGAAATCGAAGCGGAACTGGATGTACTGACAGAACTGCGCGACAAGCCAGCCGGCCTGGTACGAATCACCTGCGGCGATCACGTCCTGCGCAAAACCCTGCTGCCCAAGCTCACTCCATTGCTGCACCAATACCCGGATATCAGGGTCGAGTTCGATGTCGATTACGGATTCAGGGACATCGTGGCTGATCGTTTTGATGCCGGGGTCCGGTTGGGCGACACCATCGACAAGGACATGATTGCCGTGCCCATCGGGCCACCGTTACGAATGGCTGTCGTTGCCACACCCGCCTACTTTGCCACCCGTGCCATTCCGAAAAACCCACGGGACTTGATGGACCATAACTGTATCAACCAGCGCATGCAGACCTCCGGCGGGCTTTACGTATGGGACTTTGAGCGGCGCGGCAAGCAATTGAACGTGCGCGTAAACGGACAACTGACGTTCAACACCTCCGTCCACATCGTGGAGGCGGCGCTGGCGGGACTGGGCATTGCCTACCTGCCCGAAGAGGAATTTTCACCACATCTTCAGGAAGGCAGGCTGATGCGGGTACTGGAAGACTGGTGCCCCCCGTTCGCTGGATACTATTTGTACTACCCCAGCCGACGGCAACCCTCTCCGGCGTTTTCGCTTGTTTCCAATGCGCTGCGCGAGGGCGTCTAAAGGCGGAAAAGCCCCGGTTCAGTACATGGATAGAGCAGAGGCCTGCCGCCCAGCTGTCGAGCCTTTATCAGCGGGTTGATCGGCTCACTTTTTGATGGGGGTGACGAGCGTCTTTTCGCCAGTGTCGAGGACGAACACGGCCAACAGGCGTGCCGGTTCGGTGTCGCTGGCGTTGGCACTGACTTCGTGTACGGAACCCGGCTCTTCTACGAAGTTTTCGCCGACGTGGTAGATCTTTTCCGGCTGGCCTTTGACTTTGATGCGAAACGCACCCTCCAGCACCGTTGCATAGATGAAGGCCGTTTTCGGATGGGTGTGGGATGGCGACGCAGCGCCCGGCCCATACTCGACGACCACACCCTTCATGCTCTTGCCGGGGATGTTGGGAATGGGACGGTCAAACACGACGGTCACCTTGCCGGGGGGCGGCTCGGCGGCCGACGCTGTGCCGATCGACAGTGCTGCGAAAGCCGCAGCCAATAGATATCGGGTAACCATGGCAATACTCCTTCGAGGGTAAGTGTGATGACGGCGCGCCCCATGACCGGGGCGACGCCTTCCTGAGGGGCCGCTGGTGGCTTCAGCGACCGGCTTCGGCCATTGACCGGGTGAGCCAGTCTTCAAAACGGATCGCGCCCAGGCGCGGATGCTGGCCGGGGGTCAGTGATTGATCGTCGAGCACGGCGCCGTAGTAGCGCGCGTGCACGTCCGGTACGACCCGGCGAGTATCCCGAGTGGCCCGCAGAAAGCGCCTGACCAGCTCGTCAATCGGCATGGCCTCGGGCCCCGCGACTTCGACCGTGCCATTGAGCGGCGCTGCCAGCACTACATCGGTGAGTGCCGCCACCACGTCGTCGGACGCCAACGGCTGGATCAGCGCTGGCGATACATGAAGTTCTTCGCCGACGGTAAACGAATCGGCGATGCCGCCGACGAATTCGAAGAACTGCGTGGCACGCAAAATGGAGTAAGGAATGCCGGAAGCCTTGATAAGGCTTTCCTGGGCAACCTTGGCCCGGAAATAGCCGTTCTCGGGCAGCCGTTCGGTCCCGACAATCGACAGCGCAACGTGATGCCGAACACCGGCGGCCGCTTCAGCGGCCAGCAGGTTACGGCTGGAAGTTTCGAAAAACTCGAGGACGGCCTGGTCCTCCCACGACGGCGCGTTCGCCACGTCGACGACGATGTCGGCACCATCCATCGCCTGGGCCAGGCCCTCGCGGGTGATGCTGTTGACGCCCGTGCTGGGGCTGGCTGCGAGCACGTCATGGCCACGCTCGCGCAGGTTCTTCACAAGTTTTGATCCGATGAGGCCGGAGCCTCCGATGACGACGATTTTCATGGGCGTTCTCCACGTGTCGACGGCAAGCATTGCGTCGGTGTAAGGGGAGATTGCCTGCGCGCGCCTACGAAGTCCTTGTGCCTGCCGTGATTTTCCCTCCACGAAAGCTTGGTTTTACGTCCAAGGACATCGATGCCGGACGTCGTCTCTGCCGCCGACGGTGCGGCGGCTTTGGGGCTGCCGTATCATCAATCCCCAATACCAATCGTCAGTCGCCTGGGACACGGAGTTGAGGGCGCTTTGCCAGAGGATCCTCACCTTGCCATTCGTGTTTGAAGACTACCTGCTCGATGAGGAGCGCCGGGAACTGACCTTGCGCGGGCAAGTCGTGGCCGTCGGGCCGCAGGTTTTCGATCTGTTGCTGCTGTTCGTCAACAACCCTGATCGCGTCATGAGCAAGGACGATCTGCTCCAGGCGGTGTGGAACGGCCGGATCGTCTCGGAATCGACGATCACCAGCCACATCAATGCAGTGCGCAAGGCCATTGGCGATACCGGTGAGGAACAGCGCCTGGTGCGCACCGTTGCCCGCAAGGGCTACCGCTTCGTCGGCCAGATCAAGGTCAGCGGGAACGGCGAAACGCAGCAGCCGCAACTGACGGTCATCGATGAGCACTCGGCCACAGCGCCGAAAGCAATGCCCCCCTCCTTGCTCCTCCCGGACAAACCCTCGATTACCGTCTTGCCCTTCCAGAATTTGAGCGGCGATCCGGAGCAGGAGTATTTCGCCGACGGCATCGTGGAAGATCTGATCGCGGCCCTGTCGCGTATCCGCTGGCTGTTCGTCATCGCGCGCAATTCAAGCTTCACCTACAAGGGGCGGACAGTGGATGCCAAGGGCGTCAGCCAGGCGCTGGGCGTTCGCTACCTGCTGGAAGGCAGCGTGCGCAAGTGCGGGGAAAAAGTGCGCATCACCGGGCAACTCATCGACGCGACGAGCGGGACGCATATCTGGGCAGAACGCTTCGAAGGCACGCTCAACGACCTCTTCGAGCTACAGGACCAAATCACCGAAAGCGTCGTCGGCGCCATCGCGCCGCAACTGGAACGGGCAGAAATCGAACGCGCCAAGCGCAAACCGACGGAAAGCCTGGACGCCTACGACTACTATCTGCGCGCAATGGCAAAACTGCACAACGGCACCCGGGAAGCCCTCGATGAGGCGTTGCCGCTGTTCTACAAGGCCATCGAGCTCGATCCGGAATTTGCATCGGCCTATGGCATGGCAGCCTGGTGCCACTTCTGGCGCAAGATCAACGGCTGGATGACTGATCGGACGCAAGAGATCGCCGAGGGCATACGGCTTGCGCGTCTGGCGGTGACGCTTGGCCGGGATGATGCGGTCGCGTTGACCCGAGGTGGACATGCATTGGGCCATCTCACTGGTGATGTGGACGGCGGCATTGCCTTGCTCGACAGGGCACGCCTGCTCAATCCCAACCTCGCCCCCGCCTGGTTCCTGGGCGGCATCCTGCGTGCACTGCGCGGTGAAACGGACGCCGCCATCGAGCATCTGGCCCATGCCGTTCGCTTGAGTCCGCTGGATCCGGAAATGTTCAGGATGCAGATCGGAATGGCGCTCGCGCATTTTTTCACCGGACGCTTCGATCTCGCGACGCAATGGGCGGAAAAGGCGCTGGGCAACCTGCCCGGTTTCCTGCCCCCGGTGGCAGTGATCGCGGCCAGTCATGCCCTCAGCGGACGAATGGATAAAGCGAGGCTGGCGATGCAGCGTCTCCGGGAGCTGGATCCCGCTTTGCGCCTCGGCAACCTGAAAGACTGGCTGCCGATCCAGCGACCCGAAGATTTCGCGCGCTTCGTCGATGGACTGCGGTTGGCCGGTTTGCCTGAATGACCGTGGAACATTCAGGCCGCGCTTAGAGGTGCAGCCAGGCCAGTGAACCCAACATGACGCCAACACCGGCGGCCCCAAACGAGACCCGCTTGAGCCATTCCTTGCGCGTCAGCAAGGTAATGGCCGCCAGCGAAATGGCGATCTGGATTGCCGTCATCGCCTGGGCCCAGCGATGATGCTGATGCAGCACCCGCTCTGACTTTTCGTCCCACTCGCGCGCCCCTTGCTCGAGCGCTTCGGCCTTCTTGCGCGCCTCCTCTTTCTGCTCCCCGTAGCGCCGCGCCTCAGCGGCGTAGTGGGCGGAATCCAGCCCTGGGAGATGGCTCGCCAGCTCCGACAGGTTCTGCCGGCTGGACTTGGCCTGGTAGTAATTCCACTCGTTGGCGGCTTCGGTCTTCTGGATGGCGGCGTTGTTTTTGTCCATGGCCGCCTCACTCTCCGTTGAGCCGGCCTGATAACTCATCATGGCGCCGACGGTCGCCATGATCGCCGTCATCACCGCAATCTTGCTGGCAAAGCCGTCGCCTTGTACGTGCGCATGATGGGTGGCGTGCTCGATATGCTGCTCGTGTGGACTGGGAACTTCGAACTCTTCAGGCATGGGTGTCGATCTAGGAGGAGTGAGTGGCGGTGGACAGGCAGTCTAAAGCAGACATCATGTGTCTAGTAGATCCAGCGAGGGGCTTTCGGGCGGACGCTTACTGTCCGGGGTCTGGCCAGAAGGTTTTAGAAAATGCGTAAGCGACGGGCTTGAAACCGGAAGCAGGCTGCAGCTTCCGCTTCCCGGATGCTGATAGTTCAGTTGGAAGAGTTATTCAGCTGCTGAAGCTCAAGTTGCTTGGCAGCACTGGCTTCGAGGTTTGCACGCTCTTCATCCAGATACCGATAAATGCTTTGGAAGTCGGCGATTTTCTTTTTGATTTCTGCCATCTTCTTTTCAATTAACTTAGCGCCGTCAGCACAATCGATCAGCTTGTTGCGCTGCGCATCCAGAATCTCGCCTATTTCCCCCAGGGAAAACCCCATGCTTTGCGCGCGCTGGATAAAGACCAGATCCTGCAGAGTTTGCGCTGTGTAAACGCGATAGTTGTTAGTTCCCCGCAGCGCTGAGATCAGGCCGATTTGCTCGTAGTAACGCAGCGTATGGCGGCTGGCACCGCTGCGGGCCTCGAGTTCGCCGATTTTCATGAAAACACCGCTTGACTATAGAGTTGGGTCGATAGTTTACGCTTGATTTCTCACCTTAACCAGGAGCAGGAAATGAGCGTGGAGTGCTTTGTCACGGGGGGTACCGGCTTCATCGGTCAACATTTGGTGGCGCACCTGAGTGCAAAAGGTCACACCATTCGGGTGTTGATGCGTCGCCCAGAGCGACTGGCTACACTGCGGGAGCAAGTCGACAATTTGGGAGGGAATGCAACCCGGGTATTTGCCGTCGCTGGCGATCTGGAACGGGACAACCTCGGGCTCAGTCTTGCTGACCGAGCAGTGCTAAGGCACGCCAGCGTCATATTCCACCTGGGCGCCCACTTCGCCTGGGGGCTTTCAGTGGAGCATTCTCGTGCGGTGAATGTAGAAGGGGCAAAGCGCGTGGCGCTGTTGGCGGCTGAGCAAAAAAGCCGGTTAGTGATGATCGGCGGCTACATGCTGAAAAATCATGAACATCTGCAACGCATCGGGATTGATCCTCGTTATCCGGAGCTGACGAATTGGCCCGCCGTCTACCGGCATGTCGGTGGTTACGAGGGGAGCAAGCTGGAGGCGCATTTTGCGACCCTGGAGGTCATGGCCGCCAAGGGCGGGGAGATGACCGTTGTCCACCCCGCGACGGTTTGTGGCCACAGCCGCACCGGGCATATCCTTGACGGTCAGCCGCTGGTGGAGCTGATACGCAACCTTGCACAGGGAAAGCTGACTGCCGTGCCCGGTACCGCCGAGCACTGGCTACCGCTGGTTACCGTGGATCACCTGGTTGAACTGATGGCGGTTTGTGCCTTTGATCCTGCCATGGTGGGTCAGGAACTGCTGGCGCTAGATGACCAGACTCCCAACTTGCGAGAACTCCTGGTACAGGTGGCGCAACCTTTGGGCTTAAAGTCTCCCAAGCATTACATTTCGCTGCGTTTTCTGAAGTTGCTACTGAGTATTCCTCCCGTCGCGCGTTTTTTGAATTCAAAACCCGAAGCCTTGGACTTTATCCAGACCACTCGTTTTGATACAGCGGCGGTCGAGCAATTTGCCAACAGGCATGGAATAGCCAAACCGGATATACGCCAGTCTTTGCAGCACACTGCAATGTTCGTCAACTCGTATTGCATGGCGAAGGGCAAGGCCTGCTGACCCTTCTTGGGGGCGACAAAGCCGTTAGCCTAGATTTAATTGGACTTACCTAAGGTAAGTCATGCAGATTCATGCCGGAATAAATACCGGGATTGGCGGGATCTTCGTATCCTCAAACTTTGCGCCGTCGATGCAGGGCGGCATTCTATCGAACGACAATTCAGCGACAGGGATCGTCATCCATGCAATCTACTTTCAGCAAAGGCGTCATATTTGCACTCTCCGCTGCGGCACTGAACGCAACGATCGGTGTACTCAGCAAAGTACTCATGAGCAATGGTTTCACCGCCAGCAGTGTCGCTGTCATCAAGACCGTACTGGGTTGCGTGCTTCTCTCGATCTTACTGTTTTTCCTCAAGCGCCCGGCGACGTCGACCAAATGGACTCAGGCGGCTATCTGCGCATTCCTTGGCATCTTTGTGCTGTTCCATTTCGAAACGTCCGCCTATCGACACTACGCCGCGGCAGGTGTGGTGGTGGTGCTGATGGCCAGTGCCTCAATTTCCTCGATCCTTCTGGGGCGCATTTTCCTCAAGGATGCCATCACCGCGAACGCCACCGTTGGCGCCGCACTGGCTATCGCCGGGATCTCGGTGATCTTCGGCGGCGACCTGCAGCAGGGCTTTACCCTGCAAGGTGCTGCGCTCGCCTGCATGGCCGGCTGCGGCTATGGGGCCTTTTCGGTTGCCATGAAGCGAATGGGTGTGTCGGGGGGGCTGCACTTCACCCGACAATTGTTGTTCTTTGGCAGCCTGTACCTGCTGATGCCGGCTGCGGCCGATGGTTTCGCGATGGGCGAGCTGTCGCCGCTGGCGATCGCCGCGCTGCTGGCGCTGGCCACGCTGCCGACAATCCTGGGCTTCTTCTGCACCACCAAGGCCATCGAGTATCTCAAGCCATCCCAAGTGCAAGCGCTGGAGCTGACCGAGCCACTGTTCGCCGCACTGCTGGCGTTTGTGGCGCTCAATGAAGTACCGCGCGAAAGCCTGTACGCGGGAGCGGCACTGATCATCGTCGGCCTGTGTTTCTCCAATGAACTGATCCGCTTGGGCAGCAAAGCATCCGTCACTTCGACCGAGTGAGCTATTTTCGGATCCTGATTACTTTAACAATCAGTGGTTTTTAAGTGTTTTGAGCGGCAGACTGCTCCTGGCCGATTTCTGCCCATCGTGACAGGAAGAAATCGGCCAAGAATGGTCACCGGGATGCGCCGGGAAAACGTGTTGATTTAACGGGCATCAGGAATGACCGTGTGTGCCGACGCGATGGCTGATATCTTTGCCGCGCTCCAAATCGCGTCCAATCGACGCTGACCCCATCAAGGAAGATAAAAACAATGAAAATATTATTCATCGCTTCGCTAGGAATTTTATCGCTGACTCAAACATCACTATCCTTCGCGGATAATGCTAATGGAAAAAATCTCTATCTACAGCGATGCAGCATGTGCCACGGAATGGATCTCAAAGCAACAGGACCGCTGGCTAATAAAAGCAATCCGTCTACACCCGATCTAACAACGTCCGCTTTCAAAAAACGATTAACTGATTATCCGGGCGTGATTGTATCTTCGATAATACTTCGCCCAAATGGCGACTTAATTCCAAGAACCTTGCGTGAGAATGGAGTAAAGCTATCGCCGCACTCATGGAGCGTTAAGGATTTGCGCGATTTAAATCAATACATGGGTGGTGTGATTTCACAAAATCGATGACCTTTGAAGTGCCTGGTCCTGTGCTAACACCTTTCCCTGATCCAGCTCCGGCCCGTAGTTTACTGGCTGTGGCCGGATGTTGTCCTGGTGTTCACGGTGTTAATGCAGAGTCCCTCAGCGGCACCGCGACAGGCAGAAAGCGGCCAGAAGCGGACGTCCAGCCCACCACTTTTCTTCAGGCAGAAGCTGCCAACAGGAAGGCAATCTTGAAAAGGATTTAAACTCGCCTGGCGGTGTCCCAGACGTCAACATACGGAAATAGATTCGTGCAGATTCATATTATCTACACCCGAACGGTCATGTTGCTCTCCAAGCATCCTTACCAATCATGGAGAGAAATTCAAAATCAGTACCCTGACTACATGACATCGCTCGGCCCTTGGGAAGAAGATACGGTCATCGAATACCTTGCAGATGAATACCCAGAACTTTCCCCGCATCCGCAAGAGCAAGTCAATGCGTTCATAGCGGATACTCAAGAGGCAAGAGTGCTTACTTTTGCCGCGTAAATCGTCTTAGCGACCATTCTCAGAAGCTCACCCTCGACGTCCGCTCTGGGTCGATCAGCACTTCGTGTCAGGCAGCAAACAGCCAGAAGCTACCGATCGGACCCGCCACCGCTTCGTCTGGAGCAACTTATTCAGTGGATCTTTCTCCACTGATCATTGCTCATCGCCAGGCGAAACCCGAGATGAGACATGGCGTTCACAGGATCCGCACCCTGCCGGGCACTGGTGCGAAAGCTCGTGCAGTAACTGTCGCTACAGAGAAATGATCCACCCCGAACCACACGCTGCGGTGCATGGGCCGTGGGCCCGAGAGCGGGGTCATAGCTTTCGGCCGGCCCCGCTGGATTAAGCGCCACTTCATCCGCCGATCGTCGTTTGAGTTCAACTTCAAATGCATCGGAACGATACCAGTCGGCGACCCACTGCCAAACGTTCCCGGACATGTCGTACAGCCCATAGGCATTGGATTTGTAGCTGCCTACCGGTTTGGTGCCGATCTTGAATTTATTGCTTGAGCCGGTCACTGGAAACGGTTGTACCTCATCCCAGGTGTTGGCCATTTTTTGGCCTCCCGGCGTGAAATCATTGCCCCATGCGTACTCCGCTTGTTCCAGTCCGCCTCTTGCCGCGTATTCCCATTCAGCCTCGGTCAGCAGACGTTTATGTGCCCACTGTGCGTAAGCCTTTGCATCTTCATAAGAAACCTGGACGACCGGGTGGTTTTCCTTGCCCTCGATGGTGCTGTCCGGGCCCAACGGATGACGCCAGTTCGCCCCGGGTACAAATGCCCACCACTGGCTGAAATCATCCAGCGGGATGGGTCGGTCGCTACCGGTGAAAACCATTGCGCCAGGTACCATCACACTGTCGTCTGGCTCTGGAGTACTCGCGGGTAGCTGTACTTTCAAATCGTCCCATACAGGCTTGCGTTCGGCCGTGGTGATGTAGTGCGTTTGCGCGATGAAACGGGCGAAATCGGCATTAGTGACATCATGGCGATCAATCCAGAAACCATCGACCCTGACCTTGTGGGCTGGCCCCTCGCTGGGCTTCGCCTTCTTGCTGTCGCTGCCCATCAAGAATTCACCGGCAGGCATCCAGACCATCTCCCGAGGGCCATTTTTTCCATCGCCCAGGGTCATCGGCGATGGATCACGCATGTGCTGATAAACCGCAAACGCCACGCCGACGGACAAGAGTCCGACGGCTGCGATGGCAATGCCCCAGCGTCTGTTCTTGATCTGCATCGATGCATTCCCGGGTTTCCCGAACTGCAAGGATTGTGCGGCGGATGGTTGACTGAGCACACCTGGAAAAATTGATTGAGTTGATAAAAATCAACAACCGCAAAACAAACACGGCCCACTTTTAACTGCCCACGCTTCTTACCCGAGCGACCACCGACTTGCAGCACTGTGTTCCCTACAGGAGCCCAATGATGAACCCTCTGTGCTCAGCCCCCGCAAGGCGAACGGCCTGCCTCCTGCTGCTATGCCTTATCCTCGGGATCGACACCCATAACCCTCAGGCGGATCAATTCGATGGTCCCCCTGGCGGAACCAGCTCCACTCGAGTGATTTCCGGAGACCAGCTGCCGGCGCCCGACGTACCGTTCGCGGGCACGATCACGGACATTGCGCAAAGCTCCAAACCCTACTGGCCAGCGACCATCGTGCCGCCCAAGGGCGCGCCGAATGTGCTGCTGATCATCACCGATGACGCCGGCTACGGGGTATCCAGCACCTTTGGCGGGGTGATCCCGACGCCAGCCATGGATCGCATTGCTGCCAGCGGCCTGCGCTACACCCAATTCAACTCCACCGCGCTGTGCTCACCGACCCGCGCGGCACTCATTACCGGACGCAACCACCACTCAGTCGGTTTCGGGACTGTTTCCGAAACGGCCACCGGTTATCCCGGCTATGACAGCATCATCGAAAAAAACACCTCGACGATCGGCCGCATTTTGCAAGATAACGGTTACCACACCTCCTGGTTCGGCAAGGATCACAACACCCCCGCCTTCCAGGCCAGCCAGGCCGGGCCCTTCGGTCAATGGCCAACCGGCATGGGTTTTGAGTACTTCTATGGCTTTATCGGTGGCGATACCAATCAGTGGCAGCCCAACCTGTTTCGCAATACCACCCAAATCTATCCATTCGAGGGCAAGCCTGGCTGGAACCTGACCACGGCAATGGCCGACGATGCGATCGACTACATGCAGCGCATGAACGCCCTGACCCCGGACCGTCCATTCTTTGTCTACTACGCACCCGGCGGCACCCACGCGCCCCATAACGCTACGCAGGAGTGGATCAAGAAGATCAGCGACATGCACCTCTTCGATGGCGGCTGGAACCAGCTGCGCGAGACCATCTTTGCCAACCAGAAAAAGCTCGGTGTGATTCCGCCGGATACCAGACTGACCCCTTGGCCCAACGATCTGTTGCCCGCCTGGGACAGCCTGAGCGCCGACCAGAAGAAGCTGTATATCCGCCAGGTCGAGGTGTTCGCCGCTTACGAGGCCTATACCGACCACGAGATCGGCCGCGTGATCCAGTCCATCGAGGACATGGGCAAACTGGACAACACCCTGATCATCTATATCACCGGCGACAATGGCACCAGCGCTGAAGGGCAGATGTTCGGCACACCTAATGAAGTCGCCATGTTCAACGGCGTGCAAATACCGGTCGAGTTGCAACTGAAGAAATACTATGACGCCTGGGGCAGCGACCAGACCTACAACCACATGGCGGCTGGTTGGGCCTGGGCCTTTGATGTGCCCTTTACATGGGTCAAGCAGATCGCTTCGCACCTGGGTGGCGTGCGTCAGGGCATGGCCATTTCCTGGCCCGCGCGGATCACTGACAAGGGTGGCATCCGTACCCAGTTCCACCACGTCATCGACGTTGTGCCAACCATCCTGGAGGCTACCGGCATCAGTGCGCCGAACAGGGTCGATGGGATTGCCCAGAAGCCCATCGAAGGCAACAGCCTGCTTTACACCTTCGACAAGGCAAACGCCCAGACGCCCTCTGCCCACAAGACTCAATACTTCGAAATGCTCGGCGACCACGCGCTCTACCACGACGGCTGGATGGCCAGTACCAAAGTGGTGCGGGCACCCTGGAATATGACCGCCAAAGCCTCCGATCCCATGCAGATGCAATGGGAGCTGTACAACCTGAACGAGGACTACTCACAGTCCACCGATCTGGCGTTGCAGAACCCGGAGAAACTGAAGCAACTGCAGGCCATGTTCATGGATGAAGCCCGCAAATATCAGGTACTGCCGCTCGACACTTCAGTGCTGCCGCGGATGATATCGCCAAGGCCGAGCATTACGGCCGGGCGCAACGTGTTCACCTGGGCACATCCTCTGACGGGCACACCCAATGGTGATGCGCCGAGCGTGCTGAATACCTCCTACGCCTTCACAGCCGAGGTGGAAGTTGGCGATAACGGTGCCGAAGGCATGTTGATCACCCAGGGCGGACGTTTCGCTGGCTATGGCTTCTACCTGCTCAAGAGCAAACCGGTGTTCCTGTGGAACCTGATCGATCTGGAGCGGGTACGCTGGGCGGGCGCCGACGCGCTCACACCGGGCAAACATGTGCTGGAGTTCGACTTCAAGTATGACGGCCTTGGCGCTGCAACGCTGGCGTTCAACAGTTTTTCGGGCGTCGGTCTCGGCGGCATGGGCACGCTCAAGGTGGATGGCAAGGTGGTGGACCAACACAAAATGGAGCACAGTCTTCCCTTCACCCTGGCCTGGGATGAAAGCCTGGATATCGGATCTGACACCCTCACCGGGGTCAACGACGCTGACTATATGCCGCCCTTCACTTTCACCGGCAAGCTGAACAGACTGACGCTGAAGATTGACCGCCCCGAGCTGAGCCAGGCCGATATCGAGAAACTGAAGCAGGCCCGGCAAGCCATTGAGAGCGGCAAAGAGTAAGGCATGAATTCAATATACGGGGTGATTCAGGTTGCACGTGCGCCGACGAACCTGGGGGGCCCCTCAATTGAACGAATTCATCCCTGACGCCGTGCGGTTGTCGCACATCTTTGCACAAGCCACTGCCCCTACGTTTTTCCTCGGTGCAATAGCGGCGTTCGTCTCGTTAATGACTTCGAGGTTATCAGCTGTCATTGAACGTACACGGGTACTCAATGCGATCCCCGAAGACGATCTGAGGCGTGCGCACCTCAAGGCCGATCTGGAGCGATTGCGGCGGCGGGCTGAATTGTTGAACGCCGGCATCCTGTCATCTTTACGTGGCGGACTGTGCGCCACCTTGCTGCTCGCCATCATCTTCTTGACCGAGTTCATCGGCTTCAAGTACGCCTATGGTGCCGGTCTACTGTTCGTCGTTGCCACCTACTTCCTCGGTGTGGGTCTGTATCGATTCGCCCAAGAGGCAAAAACCAGTGTCAGTTCGGCGGATGAACACCTTTAGCCGATTCAAATGTCACCTGCCAGGTCCTCAAAGATCGATACAGCAAAACGCGTTGGGCAGGTGACCAAACCTGCCCAACGCAATACGACCTGACCAGACCTTCGTGAATCACCTACCCTAATGTGTTCAAGCACACCACCTTGGGCTGGGTCATTTCCTCATAGGCAAAACGCACCCCTTCCCTCCCCAGGCTGCCGTACTTCGAACCGCCAAACGGCATCGCATCGAAGCGGTAGTCGGAAGAGTCATTGATCATCACCCCTCCGGCTTCGATCCTCCGTGCGGCGCTCATCGCCGTCGCCAGGTCATTGGTGAAGATCCCCGCATGCAAGCTGTATTCGGGTTCGTTGGCCAGATCGATGGCTTCGTCGAACGATTCAAAGCACTGCAAGACCACCACCGGAGCGAACACTTCATTGCGCCAGAGTCGACTGGAATGGTCGACGTTTTCCAGTACAGTCGCCGCGTAGCACGATCCCTGGCGTCGATGACCGCACAGTAAAGTCGCGCCCGCTTGCAACGCCTCATTCACGACTTGCTCGGCATTCTGTGCCGCTTGCGCCGTAATCATCGGCCCGATATCGGTATCGGCCAGCATCGGGTCGCCGGTTACAAGCGCTCGGGCCTGGCTGACGAAACGCTCCCGGAAGGCTTCATAAATCGATGCCTGAATCAGCAAGCGCTGAGTGCCTACGCAATTCTGCCCCGCCGCCCAGAAGGCGCCGGACAGGCAACTCTCGACGGCGGCTTCAAGGTCGCAATCACCCATGACGATCACCGGCGCATTGCCGCCCAGGTCCATGGCCAGTTTCTTCAAGCCGGCCGTGCGGGCGATCTGCTCCCCGGTGACAAAGCCGCCGGTGAAGGAAATCATCCGCACTTCACGGGAGGCGACCAACGCCTTGCCCAGTTCCGCACCGCCGGTGGCGACTGTCACCACTGTTTCCGGCAAACCTGCCGCGACCAGACAGGACACCAGCTTGATGGCCGACAACGGCGCGAGCTCCGACGGCTTGAGAATCACCGCATTACCGCCCGCGATGGCCGGACCGAGTTTGTGTGCCACCAGATTCAACGGATCGTTGTACGGCGTGATCGCAACGATCAGGCCCAAGGGCTCGCGAGAAAACCAGCCCTGACGCGATTCGGAGCCTTCATACGCGTCGAAAGGCACCACTTCGCCGGCATTGCGCTTGGCCTCCTCGGCCGACAACTTCAGGGTGTTGATGCAGCGCTTGACCTCTTTTTCCGCCTGTTTGAGGGTCTTTCCGGCTTCGGCGACGATCAGCCTGGCAAACGCCCCGGCGTCACGCTCGATGTTCATGGCCGCTTGTTCGAGAATGCGTGCCCGACGATGACGCGCCAGCGCGGCGCAAGCCCGGGCACCCTGACGCCCGCGCTCCAGCAATTGCGGAACCTGCGATGCGCAGACATTGGTTACGCTGCCAATGACGGCGCCGTCAAAGGGGTTCAAGACTTCAATGGGCGGCTCCACGATATCCAGGGCCAGGCGCGATAGTTTCACAGGCTTACTCCTGGTTGTGTGCACGGGATTGATGGATGCTGATGATGTCCGACAGCAACGCGAACGCTGTTTCCGTGCGACCGGCTCCCGGCCCCGAAACCGTCACGGCGCCAAGCAGCCCGGTGGTAAAAGACACGGCATTGGTCGCGCCGCAGACACTGGCCAACGGATGATCGTTGCTCAACAGACGTGGTTCGACACTGGCGCTGACCGAGCCATCGGCATGACGTTTGGCCGCACCGATCAGCTTCCAGCGAGCGCCGTCCTGCCGGGCCTGTTCGATGTCGCCAAGGCTGAGGGACGAAATGCCGCTGCAGGTAACGTCGTTGACCGTGAGCCTGGCGTCCAGCAGTTCGTTGGCCAGGATCACCACCTTGAGGCGCACGTCATGCCCCTCGACATCGGCAGTCGGGTCGGCTTCGGCGTAACCCAGTTCCTGCGCCTTGGCGACGGCCTCCGCGAACCCGAGACCACCTTCCATGGAGGTGAGAACGAAGTTGGATGTGCCGTTGAGAATCCCCTCGAAACCGACCATGGAACTGCCCGCCAGCGCCTGCCTGGCCAGGCGAATGACTGGCGTGCCACTCATCACCGAACCTTCGTATTCGAAGGCGACGTTGTTGCGTCGGGCCAGTGCCTTGAGCTCGCTACCGTGCAAGGCAATGGGCCCCTTGTTGGTGGTGACGACATGCTTGCCACCCTCGAGCGCCCAACGGCAGAACGAAGTCGCCGGTTCACCATCCACCGGGTTGGTAAAGGTGGCTTCAACAATGATGTCCGCTCCCGAATCCTTGATCACCGCTTCATTGAGGGCGTTGACTTCACCACCCGCCAGCTGCGCCAAGGCACCGTTGGCGGCTGGCAATCGGGCCAGCACGCCGGCGTCCAATCCTTCACGGCCAACGACCGAACCGAGAAAAAGGTCGGTCACGCCAACAATTTTCAGGGTGAAACCCAGCTCGGTTTTCCACCGTTCGTTACGTTCGGCAATCAGCTGAGCCAACGCCCGGTTAACACCGCCAAAGCCAACCAGCGCCAATTTGTATTCAGTCATTTTGTTATGCCCCCTGATCCGGGTGATGGGTTGTTGAGCACTAGGTTAGGGGTCGGGCCAGGGCAGTGAAATAGGCCAAATTGCTCTATTTTGTGGGCGTTTTGACCAGCGCCGGAGCAAAGTTTCAGGCATGAAGAAGGATCTTCACGCGATCCCGGGAAACACCGAAAACGCAATACCTGTAGGAGCCAGCCTGCTGGCGAAGGACTCCAGTGCGCCGCGTTTATCCAGCTCATACGCGTAATCGTTAACGACCATCGCCAGCAGGCTGGCTCCCACACGGGAATGTACCCAGGCACAGGTAACGCAATCCTGTAGGAGCGAGCCGGCTCCGGGCGGCGTTCCGACGATGGACTCCAGTGCGCCGCGTTTATCCAGGCCATACGCGTAATCGTTAACGACCATCGCTGCGATGCGGCGACCCGACAAGCCAGCTCCCACAGGGGGCGGTGCCCTGGCATAGCTCACGCAATCCCTGTAGGAGCGAGCCGGCTCCGGGCGGCGTTCCGACGATGGACTCCAGTGCGCCACGTTTATCCAGGTCATACGCGTAATCGTTAACGACCATCGCCAGCAGGCTGGCTCCCACACGGGAATGTACCCAGGCACAGGTAACGCAATCCTGTAGGAGCGAGCCGGCTCCGGGCGGCGTTCCGACGATGGACTCCAGTGCGCCGCGTTTATCCAGGCCATAAGCGTGATCGTTAACGACCATCGCCAGCAGGCTGGCTCCCACACGGGAATGTACCCAGGCACAGGTAACGCAATCCTGTAGGAGCGAGCCGGCTCCGGGCGGCGTTCCGACGATGGACTCCAGTGCGCCGCGTTTATCCAGGCCATACGCGTAATCGTTAACGACCATCGCCAGCAGGCTGGCTCCTACAAAAATGAAGCGACCTCCAAATCAATGAAGGCATAAAAAAAGCCAACGCAGGTTGGCTTTTGGCAGCACGCAAAACGGGCTATACGACTGACGACAATACGAAGGACGTCACGGTGTTTTCCACGCCAGGCAATGCGGCAATTTCAGTCCAGACCTTGTGCACCCGTTGCGGGCTCGACGCGCCGACTCGCAGCATCAAGTCGAACTCGCCGCTCATCACATCGCACTGGAGGACCTCCGGAATTTCCCGCAGCGCTTGCAGCACTTCTGCGCCGCGCATCCGGTCGTAGCGGTACACGAAAATCACCGCGTTGATGTCCGAGGCGGCCTGTCGCCCCTCGCCGGTTTTCACCGTATAGCCCTGTATGACACCGTCCCGTTCAAGTCGCTCGATACGCTGACGCACGGCGTTGCGCGACAGGTTGACCTTGGCCGCCAACTCGGCGTGTGCAGCCCTGGCATTGAGCCGTAGCTGCGCGATGATGTGCTCATCGAGAGGGTCCAGAATTCGCTTCACTTGGCCTCCTGTTACCGCGTCGTCACAGCGCGTTCAGCAGCGCATGAATGGTATCGAGGTCGTCCGGCTCAATCCGGTGAAGCTGCACATGGCCCTGTGCCGCGACCTCGCGTTGCGGCACCGCCAGACTGATGCCCAGTTCACCCAACAGCGCCGCTGACTTGGCCGGTGAGATTTCCCCCAGGGTCACCATCGGCGCGACCAGGCTTCGACGATACAACCTGGCCGCCAGGACGCCGGTGGCGGTATGCGGGTCGATGACGTAACCGGTGTCGCGATACAGCGAGGTGATTTCCTTCAGCGTCTGCTCATCACTGACCGCGTAGGAGTCGATGATCATCCGCGCCTGCAACCAGAACTCTTTGGCGATGACCATCTCGCCGCTGGACTCGAAACCCGCCATCAGGGCACTTACCGCCTGATCGTCATGCCCGTAGAGTTCCCACACAAAACGTTCCAGATTGGCAAAAACCGACAGGTCCATGGCCGGCGACAACGTCTTGTTGGCGCGCGATCGGCTGTAGTGGTTCTTTTGAAACAACTGATGCAACGCGTCATTCTGGTTGGTCGCCACGATCAGCTGGGTGATCGGCAGACCCATTTTCTGCGCGATGTAGCCGGCATACACCTCGGCAAAACTCGCGGCTGGCACGCTGAAACCGATCGGTCGTTGACCGCCTCCCAGTTGCAGCACCGCGTGGAAATAAAACACCAGTTGCGCCAGCACACTGACCCAATTGCTGGAGTTGAAACTGATCGCCTCGTGCTGCGCATAGGACCACTGTCGCAACAGCCGCGTGACAATGCTCTGGCACTCGTCGAAGCTGCCATTGACGGCAAACTGATGAACCCTCGGGTGTGCCACGGCCTGCAGATGCCGGAGTTGGTCCTGGGGCACGCCCGCCTCGGGGTAAAACACCATCACGGTGGTTTCTTCGCAGTGCTTGAACGCTTCGATGGCCGCCAGCCCGGTATCGCCGTTGGTGGCACCGATCACCACCCCGCTACGCCCGCGTTTACGCAGAAAGTGCTGCACCAGCCGTGCCTGCAACTGAGCAGCGAAATCCTTCGAAGAGCGAGTCGGCCCGTGGAACAACTCCAACACCCACTCGTTACGATCGACCTGATGCAAAGGTGCCAGGGAGCGATGACTGAACTGGCTGCCGGCCTCTTTCAACAGGCGCTTGAGGTCAGCCTCGGCGATCGCCTCACCCACAAACGGGCTGATCACTCTGTAGGCCAGCTCGTCATAGGACAAGGTCGACCAATTGGCAATGTCCTGTGATTCAAACAGCGGCAATTGGAGCGGTACGAACAGCCCTCCATCCTCGGCGACTCCCGACAACACGACCTTTTCGAAATCGACCTGCACGGCCGAATTCCGGGTACTCACATAACGCATGGTTGGCTCCGGCGATTTATTTGAAACGATGGGCCTGCTCGACCAGCCAGGTGGAAAATATCGCCGCGTCGGGGTGCTGCTCGGCCCCGGAATCGCGCACGAGGTAAAAAGACTCGCTGGCGTCGATACGCTGGGTAAAGGGTTCGACCAATCGCCCATCCCGAAGCATGTCATCGACCATCGAGGACCGCGCCAGGGCAATCCCCTGCCCCAGCTCGGCCATGCGCAGGGTAGAAATCAACGTGTCGAATTGCATGCCGGTCGAGAAGTCGACGCTGTGCGCGCCGACCATGTTCAACCAGTAGCCCCAACCCTCCTCGTAACCCAGCACATGCAACAGCGGATGGTTCGATACGTCCGCAGGGACGATCAGCGGTGACTTCGCCATCAGGCCCGGCGAACAGACCGGGAACAGCGTGTCCCAGGTCAGTCGCTGCGACACCAGCCCAGGCCATTGACCGTGGCCCCAGCGAATCTCCATGTCGTCTTCGCCATCCAGCTCCTTGACCCAGATATTGCTGATGTAGCGGATATCCACATGGGGATGCACCTGGCTGAACGCCTGCAGTTTGGGCGCCAGCCAGTGCACGAAAAACGCCAGGCTGCCGCGCACCTTGATCGGCCGGCGTTTGTGTTGACCAAAAATTTCGTTGGTCCCCACGGCCAGTCGCGTGATCGCGTCCTGCACCACCGGCAGATATGCCTGGCCTTCCTCCGACAGTCCCAGGCCACGGGGCAGGCGCTTGAAAAGTGCAACCCCAAGGTGGCTTTCCAGTTGGCGGATCTGCTGGCTCACGGCGCCCTGGGTCAAACACAGTTCTTCGGCGGCATGGGTGAAGTTCAAACAGCGGGCAGACACCTCGAATGCCCGCAGCCAGTTCAGTGGGGGTAACGTCTTTTGCTTCATGGCTTGAACCTCTTGGACGCCCCCTCCACCGAGCACGCTTGCCCATCCCGTCGACGCTGGCTAGAACGCATCGGACGGTTGTGCCAAGGGGGCAGCCGACAAGCGTCGCTCGCGGCTTTTGCGCGTAATGTAATACACGAAGTAGCACCAGGCGATGAAGGGCAAACCGAAGTACAACGCCACCCGTTGCTCAGGATCGAAAGCAATCCCGACACACGCCAGACTGCAGCAGACCAGCGCGCCCAACGGCACCCACGGATAGCCCCGGACGCGGAATTTCAGGTCGCGGATATCACCGCCATTGGCCACATAGTGACGGCGGAAAGCAATCTGGCTCGCCGCGATACTCATCCACACCACCACGACCGCCAACCCGGAGATCGACACCAGCGCCAGATAGATGGTATCGGCCGCAAACACGCTACTGAGCAACGAAGCAGCGCCACCGGCCATGCTGACGATAATCGCGTTGAGCGGCGTGCCCATGCGGGTCAGGGCCGAGAACTGCTTGGGCAGGTGCCCCTGGTCACTCAGCGTCCAGAGCATCCGCGACGCGGCGTACAACCCGGAGTTGGCGGCCGACAGCAAGGCACTGATGATCACGAAGTTCATGATGTCGGCCGAGTATGGAATCCCGATGTAGGTAAACACCGTCACGAATGGACTCTCTACCAGACCGGCCTGTTCACGGGGCAACAGGGTCGCCAGAACGAAAATGGTCCCCACGAAAAAGATCGCCAGGCGCAGCACGGTCGTGCGAATGGCACGCGGCACGTTGCGCTGTGGATCTTTGGTTTCCCCGGCGGCAATACCAATCAATTCAGTGCCGGAGAAGGCAAAGGAGACAGCCAGTAATGTCATTGCGATCGGCATGAACCCGGTAGGGAAAAGCCCTTCACGGGTAAAGTTGCTCAAGCCGATACTGTGGCCTTGCTCAATGTGCAACAGACCGAGAATGGCGCCACCGCCAATCATCAAGAACACGATCACGGTCACCACTTTAACCAGCGACAACCAGAACTCGGTCTCGGCAAACAGGCGAACCGAAACCACATTGGTCAGAAACACCATAACTGCAAATAACGCGCTCCAGATCCATACAGGCGTTTCCGGGAACCAGCGCACCATTAAAATACCGGCGGCGGTGAACTCGGAACCGATGGCCACCGTCCAGGTCAGCCAATACAACCAGGCCACCGTATACCCGGTACCCGGCCCGAGAAACCGGGTGGCGTACGTACTGAACGAACCGGTTTCCGGCATCTGCACCGCCAGCTCGCCCAGGCACATCATCACCATGTAAACCATGAGTGCGCCGATGATGTAAGCAATCACCGCGCCCAGGGGACCGGCCTGGTTGACCGTATACCCGGACGTGAGAAACAGCCCGGTACCAATGACGCCGCCTAATGCCAGCATGACAATATGGCGGGTCTGCATTTCCTGTTTAAAACCCGAGCGCGTATCAAGTTGTTGTTCTTTTATGGACATGGTTGTTCTCATGAAAGTTATTAGGGCACGAATTAACGTCTGCTACGACTAACAGGGCAGAGTAAAAAAAGTCGCCACTAGGTTTTATTATTATTCCACTTCATGAACTCCCCACTTAAATCCTTGCAGTGAGGCATTAACGTTAAATCTTCAACCTGCTATCCCTGCACACGTTTCATTGATTGAAAGTTGAGTGTTTTCCTGTACCGCTGAGTTGCCCGAACTTCTGACAAAGGCAAAAGCCTGTTTAAGGTCGTCGAGCAGGTCGTCGGTGTCCTCGATGCCGACAGAAATCCGCACCAATCCTTCGGAGATACCCAGGGCCAGTCGCTCCTCCAGCGTGTTCTCCACATGACTGGTGGTCCGGGCCGGGCCATAGATGGTTTCCACCGCACCGAGATTGCCTGCGCAGTGGGCGAAACGCAGGCGTGGCAAGAGCACCTTGACCGTGTCCATGCCGCCCATCACGACAAAGCTGACGATTGCACCAAAGCCGGACATCTGCGCGCACGCCACCGCGTGATTCGGGTGGCCGGGCAAGCCGGGATAATTGACCGACTCCACCAACGGTTCGGTGCACAGGTACTCCGCCAGGGCCCGGGCACTGCGTTGCTGCTGACGCATGCGCAGCACCAGGGTTTTCATCCCGCGAATGATCATGTAGGCGGAGAACGGGTCGAGCGTTGCACCGTTGATTTCCCGGTAGTGACGCACCTTGGCCATCAGCCCTTCGCTGCCGCACACCAGGCCGCCCAGCACGTCGCCGTGCCCGCTGAGAAACTTGGTCGCACTGTGAATGACCACGTCCACACCCAGCGCCAGCGGGTTCTGGTTCAACGGCGTGGCGAACGTGTTATCCGCCACCACAACGGCACCGACACGCTTGGCAGCAGCCACCAGGCGCTGGATGTCCAATACTTTGAGGGTCGGGTTGGTGGGTGTTTCCAGGTACACCAGTTGGCAACCCTTGGCGATTTCGCGTTCGATTTCTTCGTGATCGAACGTCTCGCACAACGTCACCTCCACACCGGTACGCGGCAGGAACTCTTCGAAAATCTTGTTGGTGCCGCCATAGCTGTCCTTGGTCGACACGACCCGATCGCCATGGGCCAGGAAGGTGTAGAGCACACTGCTGATCGCCGCCATTCCGCTACTGAACGCCACGGCAGACTCGGCCATTTCCAACTCGCGAATTTTTGCCTCGAGGGTCTCGACCGTCGGGTTGCCCATGCGGCTGTAAATGAAGCCCGGTGCCTTGCCCAAAGCGACGTCGTACCAGACGTCGATGTCGTCGTAACCATATGCAGCACTGACGACGATCGGGGTTTGAGTGGCATTGTAGGGATGCCTGACTTGCTCTCCGCCCCACACTGCGCGGGTCCCCGAACCCGCATTTACCAACGCCGCGCTGCCTGGTTTTTTATTCATAAAGACTACTCGCACTGAGGGCGGCGAATGTTGAGTCACTCACCGGATCTGGCGGCCAATATATTGAAAAGCCGCGCCCCCGAGAAACGATGTTATCGGTGCCTGAGGGCTGCTTTTTTTAATGGCTGCCTGGCGTGGGGGCAGACACGTTGCCGCTCAATAATCCGGAAACTCATCCCGATAACACACGGGCGAACTGGAGCCTGCAGACCGATCAAGCGCCTCTTCCAGCCATTGGGCGAGGACGACCGCATGGTTTTGCAATGGGTCTTTGGCGGTGAAAACCAGGGTCAGCGTGCTTGTCTCGGCCAATGGCAGCAGCGCCCACCAATGCGCCGGCTGCGCCGCCAATGCTTGCCGATACACCGCCGCAAACTGCACAAAATCCAGCTCGCCGGCAGTGAACCGCTTGTGCAGATCAATCGCGGGGGCAAGGTCGGGCAGCCAGGCGTGCAACGAAGCCGGGGCCTTGGGCCAATTGTGCGGCCATAGCCGATCGACCAGGACTCGTCGTCCATCGTCGGCGGCGACAGGCTCGTCGACAGGCTTGCACTGGATCATCAGCGTTTACCCCCTCCATTCCCGCGGGCTCACCCCGGTCTTGCGCCGAAACGCCCGGGCCAGAGCCGAGGGGCTTTCATAACCGACCTCTTCGGCGATCAGGGCAATGGGCTTGCCCTCGCGCAAGCGCTTCTGCGCCAGGCTGATGCGCCAACTCACCAGATAATCCACCGGCGTCTGCCCGACCACCCGCCGGAAATGCTCGGCGAAACTGGCCCGCGACATGTTGGCCGCCACCGACAGTTCCGCCACGCTCCAGGCCTTGCCGGGGGCTTCGTGCATAAGGTTCAGGGGGCGTGCCAGACGCGAATCGGCGAGACCGGCCATCATGCCCGGCTGTTGATTGCGGCTGCTCAGAATGTGCCGCAGCAACAGAATCACCAGCAGCTCGAACAAGCGGTCCATGACTGCTTCACGCCCGCAGGTGCCGTCAAAAGCCTCGTTGAACAGCCATTCCAGGGTACTGGCCAGGGTCGGGATTTCATCGAGTTTCAGCACCATGTAATCCGGCAATGCGCCGGCCAGGGCATTGCCGGAGCCGCCATCGAAGTTCAGCGAGGCACAAACCAACTGCGTGGCCGATGCTTGCGTGGCGGACAAGCGGTGACGGTACGGCCGGGGGAAAAAGATCAGCGTCGGCTCGGTGATCTTCAGCGCTCGCTCATCGGCCAGTTTCAGCACGACCTCCCCGGCCTGCAGCAAATGCAGATGACCGCACGACTGGCTGCCATCGAAAGCCGAGGTGCCGCAAAACGTGCCGCTGTGAAAGGTGCCGGCATTGACGCCGAAATGCGTGAGCAAGGTGGACAAGCGATCCATGGGGGGCTCCCGAAGGCAGTTCTGGACGATCTGTTGCATATCGTCGACGATTTGCACCCAATAGACCAGCCCAGATCTTTAGCATGAACTCCGTACCCAGCGCCTGTCGCGCTAGAATCCTCGGAGAATCATCATGACCCGCATTGCCCCTGTCAGCCTCGAACACGCCACCGACGCCACCCGCCCTCTGCTGGAAGGCGTGCAAAAGAAAATCGGCTTCCTGCCCAACGTTTTCAGAGTCCTGGCCCACGCCCCCGCCGTACTCACCTCCTACGTGCAGAACTCGGCGGCATTGGGCAAGACGTCCCTGAGCGCAACGCAAAAGGAAGCGATCTTTCTTGCCACGTCGCAGGTCAACGGTTGCGACTACTGCCTGGCGGCCCACACGCTGTTTGCCGGCAAGGCCGGTCTGTCCAGCCAGGACATCCTGAGCGCCCGTGAAGGCAAGCTCGACGCCTATGCCCTGCTGGCACAGCAAATCACTGAAAGTCGCGGCCATTTGAGCGCCGAACAGATTGCTGCGGCACGCGCCGCCGGTATCGACGACGGCAAGATCATCGAAGTGATTGCCCATGTGGCTTCGCAGACGCTGACCAACTACCTGAACAACGTCGCGCTGACCGATATCGACTTCCCGGCCATCGATGCCTGAGCCAGTTCCAGAGCGGAGAACCGAGCATGAACACTGTGACCCTGTACACCACCGACACCTGCCCTTACTGCCGCAGTGCCAAGTCACTGCTGGCAAGCAAAGGCATCTCCATGCAGGAAATCAACATTCAGACCCAGCCGGGCAAACTCGAAGAAATGCTCAGCCGCAGTGGCCGGCGCAGCGTGCCGCAGATTTTCATCGGCGACACGCATATCGGCGGCTTCGACGACCTGGCCAAACTGGATCGCCAGGGCGGCTTAATGTCGATGCTGGCCTGAGCCTGAACGGTCCAGACCCAACACCAAGCTGTGGCGAGGGAGCTGACTCCTTCGCCACATCCGACCAAACAACGCTCTAACGTGCGCGTCATGGCCTAACCTCATAGGCTAATTGACTCAACACCGGTCGAGCACGCCTATGCGCAATGCCTTGAAGTCCGTGATGTTCATCGTTTTCCTGCTGTTGGCGTCGAGCGGCGCGATGCTGTCGGCGGCGCCCATGCCCGATGTCCCGGGCGCCGGCGCGAGCAGCGCCGTCGCCAGGGTGTCCGACAGCGATCTGGAGGCGCTGCAAGGCCAACTCAACAGCCTCAAACAACAGGTCTCTCAGGTCAGCAATTACAACCAACTGGAAGCCCCGCAAGATTTGGTTCAGGCGCTGATCAAGGAGGCTGATCGCCTGTCGGCACTGTTGTTGCCCGAACAGGTGCAATTACAGTCCCAACTGGGGGTGCTGAGCCCTGCTCCGCTGGCCGAGGCCGCACTGGAGAAGTCCGATATCGCTAGCCAAAGGGCTGTGCTCACCGAACAAAAGAACAAAGTCGATTACAAACTGAAAACCCTGGCGGCGATCAAAGCCAGTGCCGCCGAATTGCTCACCCAGATTGCTGTCATTCGACGCAGCCTGCTGGAAACCGAAGTGACCCAACGCACCCTGAGCATCCTCAATCCCTGGTTTTGGGTCCCGCTATTCAATCCACCTGCCGACGACCGGCAACGGCTGGTCGAGTTCATACAGCAGGCGGGCGACACGCTGCATTCGGTCTGGCAACCGGGCAAGCGCCTTTTGACCAGCGTGCTCGTGATATTCGCCGCGGTCCTGTGGGGCGTCGGCCGTCGGCTCGCCGAACGCGGACTGACCTGGTTGTGCATACACCGCATGCCCGAGGGACGCCTGCGCCGCAGCGCCCTTGCGCTCGCGTCGGTCGTCGCCACGGTGCTGACCGCCGCTATCGCCCTGCGTGTACTGTTTTTTGCCCTCACCCGCGAACTGCCGCTGACACCGCAACTGGCAGGGTTTTCCGAGGAATTCGAAAAAATCGTCTACACCTGCGTGATGATCACCGGATTGAGCCGTGCGCTGTTGTCCACCCAACATCCGTCATGGCGGCTGCCGGCCATTGCCGACGAGGTGGCACTGGCGATCAAACCCTATCCCCGGCGATTGGCTGCCGTCTTGCTGGTGACGGTGTCACTGGCCCAGATGACCAATGCCACCGGCATGAGCACCGAGGTCGTGATCACGGTCCGTGGGTTGGTCGCACTTATCATCTCATCCTTGATCGGTTCGATTCTGTTACGGGTCAACAGAACCCGGCGGGCCATGGTGGTGGCCGGCGCTGCGCCTGAGGCGGGCCGGACGCTGGCTGGCGTGGTGTATGCCTTCGCCAGCATCGCGACCGTGGCCTCGCTGTTCGCCCTGCTCATTGGCTACGTGTCGCTGTCGCGCTTCATCACTTACGAACTGGTCTGGTTGTTCATCATTTTTTCCGGCTTCTATTTGCTGATACAGCTGCTCAAGGACAGCTGCGAATATCTGTTTTCACCTCGGCAACCCACCGGCAAAACGCTCAAGCAGTTGCTCGGCATTGGCGATACGCGCCTGGAACAGATCTCGGTCATTTTGTCTGGCGTCGGCCGCGCCGCGCTGTTGCTGATCGGCTTTATCTCGCTGCTGGTGGGCGGGGTGGGCTCGACCCTCGACCAACTGGCAAACAACATACTGGCGATGCTTGGCGGCGACGGCCTGCGCAAACTGAACATTGTCCCGGCCAATCTGCTGCACGGCCTGCTGGCGCTGCTGATCGGCATCTATCTGGTACGGACCCTGAGCCGCTGGCTGGACAACGAGTTGCTGCCGAAAACGGAAATGGACCCGGGCATGTGCGCCTCACTCAGCACCCTGTTTTCCAACATCGGCTATGCCCTGGTGATCCTGCTCATGCTGTCGTCGCTGGGGGTCAAGTGGACCAACCTGGCGTGGATCGTCAGCGCCTTGTCCGTGGGGATCGGCTTCGGTCTTCAAGAGATCGTGAAGAACTTCGTCTCCGGCCTGATTCTGCTCACCGAACGCCCGGTGAAGGTCGGCGACCTGATCAGCATCAGCGGGGTTGAAGGCGATATCCGCCGGATCAATGTGCGGGCCACCGAAATACAACTGGCCGACCGCTCGATTGTCATCGTGCCGAACTCGCAGCTGATTTCGCAGAACCTGCGCAACGTCACCCTCGGCGGCAGCGCCCAAGGCGTGGCGATACTTGAACTGACCTTCCCGCTGGACATCGACCCGGAGCAGGTGCGCAACTTGCTGTACGACACCTTCTGCGAGCACGAATCCATTCTGGAAAAACCGGCGCCGTTCGTGCGCTTCAGCCAGCTGAAACCCGAAGGCATCACGCTGACGATCACCGGTTACGTCGCCAGCCCGCGCACGGTCGGCTCGATCAAGAGCGAATTGCTGTTTGAAATACTCAAGCGACTGGGCGCCGCCGGGATTGAACTGGCGAAACCGCCACCGACGGCGTGATACCCGATCACGCCGCAGGCGCCCCTTGCATCAATGCGCGATACACACCGATTTCAGCTCGGTGTAGGCCTCAATCACCGCACGGCCAAACTCACGGCCCATGCCCGATTGCTTGACCCCGCCGAACGGCATCGCCGGGTCGAGCAGCACGTGGGCGTTGACCCAGACCGTACCGGCTTCGATGCGCGGCACCAGATTCATGGCTTTGCTCAGGTCGTTGGTCCACAGGCTGGCGGCCAGGCCATAGCGGTTGTCGTTGGCCAGTTCGATCGCGGCCTCTTCATCGTCGAACGGCATCACGCCCAGCACCGGGCCGAAGACTTCTTCGCGGGCCACGGCCATGCTGTGGTCGATGTCCGCGAGGATCGTCGGCTGGACGAAGAAGCCGTCGCCTTCCACCAGCTCGCCACCCGAGACCACGCGCGCACCTTCCTGACGGGCCAGTTCGATGTGCTTGAGCACGCTTTGTTGCTGCTTGCGCGAGACCAGCGGGTTGATCGCCGCGTCGCAGTTCATGCCCGCGCCCATCGGCATGGCCGACACCGCCGCCGCCAGGGCTTCGACGAATTGGTCGTGGATCGAGCGGTGCACGTAGAAACGCGAAGCTGCGGCACACACCTGGCCGTTGTTCAGCAGGCCACCGAGGATCGCCCCTTGCACGGCTTTTTCGATGTCGGCATCGGCGAGCACGATCATCGGGTTCTTGCCGCCCAGCTCCAGGGAGAAACGCGTCATGTTGGCCATGCACGCCACGCCGACGCTTTTGCCAACGGCGGTAGAACCGGTGAACGAGACCTTGCTCACCAGCGGATGCTGGGTCAACACGCCACCGACCGAGGCACCGCCACCGGTCACGACGTTGAACACGCCTGCCGGAATGCCGGCCTCCAGCGCGAGCTCCGCCAGACGCATGGCGGTCAGCGGGGTTTCCATTGCCGGCTTGATGATCACCGTGCAACCGGTGGCCAGCGCCGGCATCAGTTTCCAGGCCGCGATCAGCAGCGGGAAGTTCCACGGCACGATACCGACCACCACACCCACCGGCTCACGCTTGGTGAAGGCGGTGAACCTGGCACCCGGTGGCAACGGGATCGACACGTCGAAGGTCTGCCCTTCGATCTTGGTCGCCCAACCGGACATGTAGCGCATGAATTCCACGGTGGCGTTCAGGTCCAGGGCGCGGGCCATGTTGATCGACTTGCCCTGGCTTAGGGTTTCCAGTTGCGCCAGTTCTTCGGCGTGCTCCTCCACCAGGCGAGTGAAGTTGAGCAGGATGCGCTCGCGATCCGCCGGACGCAGTGCCGACCAGACCCCGGACTTGAATGCCTTGTGCGATGACTGCACGGCGCGTTCGACGATTGCCGGCGGTGCATCGAGGGTTTCGCAAAGGGTCTGCCCGGTGGCCGGGTTGACCACGGCAATGCTGTCGCCCTCGGCAAACACCCACTGACCATCAATGAAGCAACCGTGGCGGCGTTCGATAAATGCAGCCACCTGCGGCAGGATTTCAACGTTGCTCATAATTCACCTTTCAATAAAACCGTTCGGTGTGAAGGTTGGATCAGCCAGGAAACCGGCCGCTTAGTGTTGTTCTTTGAGGAAGCACACGACCGCCTGGCGATCGTCCGCCGAAGCCAGGCCCATGTAAGGCATGTAAGTGCCAGGCACGTAGGCCTGAGGCTGGGTGATCAGTTGCGCGATGTTCTCGGCCTGCCAATCGATATTTTTGTTGCGCATGGCTTGCGAATAGTTGAAGCCCTCCAAGGAGCCGGACTTGCGCCCGACCACACCCGCCAGGTTCGGCCCCATCATGCCGGTCGCGCCTTTGGTCACCGAATGGCAAACCCCACATTCATTGGCAAACACCTCGGCGCCGTGGCGTTGATCGGGGGCGCAATCGGCCGCCAACGCCGCCTGGGCCAGGGTCAAAGACAACAATCCGAAAAGAGGCAAACGCAGGGAGCTGAACATAGGAAACGACCTTGAAAATCCACGCATTCGCCAGCAGGCGAACGCCAACTCTGAAAGTGCCGGGGCAACGGTGCCCCGGCAGGGTTGATCAGGATTGTCGGTGGTCGGTGATTCGCAGGTTTTGCCCTGCGTGCCAGTTGTGTTGGCGGTTCTGCCAGATCGCTCGGATGCACGTTTGCTTTTCCCTTTGGGAGCAAGCTCGCTCCCACAGGGAAACGAAGCAGCAAGAATTCCATGCCATCACCCTTGCCATGCAATCTGGCAAGCACAGCCAACTATTTGGCAAACAGGCAAAAGGGCAAAAGAAAACCGGACCTTAGTATCTAAAAAGACCGCAAACCTGCGCTCAAGAACAAGAACGGATGTCACGCCATGCTCAAGTCCCCCTTGCTTCGACTCTCTACCCTCGCGCTGATGATCAGCGCAGGTCAGGCCGGAGCCTATGAACTCTACGCCGATAGCGACAGTCACCTGAACGCCACCCTGGAAGCGGTTTTCGGCATTTTCCACAGCCAGGAAAACTACGCCCTGTCGGGCCGTCTCGATGAAGGTTCGTCGTCGTGGCGTGAGGGTTACATCAAGTACGGCCTGAGTTTCGACAAAGGACTGGCCGGTGCCGGCACGACTTACGGCGCGGCGAATCTACTCAGTTCCGGCACCTGGGGCGACGGCGATGCTGCCGGTTTCAGCGACGGTTCGGAACGCACCACAAAGTTTGAAGACGCCTACCTCGGCTGGCGCTCGAGCGATCTGTTTCCGGTCCTGGGTGCGGACGGTATCGACCTGTCGTTCGGTCGCCAGAACATCGTGGTCGGCGACGGTTTCCTGATTGATGGTGACGCGCTGAACATGGGCAAGGGCCTGGCCGACGGCGAATTCAATCGCGGCGGTGCCTACTGGCTGGCCGCGCGCAAGGCGTTCGACGAAACCGCCGTGCTGCGTATCGGCGGCAAGGAAGGCTGGCGAGGCGACCTGATGTGGCTCAAATCCGATAACCGCGCCCAGGCCAAGACGGAGATGTATGTTGGCACCCTGGAACACGTGTCGGAAGCCGGCACTGTCGGCCTGACCTACATCGACACCACCGATGTCGACGAACAGTACGCCTCCCCGGCGCAACTGGAGCGCGATGGCATGAAGACCTACAGCCTGCGCGCAACGGGCAATGCCGGGGTCAAGGACCTTTTCCTCTCCGGCGAATACGCCAGGCAGGACAAACCCCACGCCGCCAACGAAGACGCCTGGTACCTGGAAGCCGGCTGGACGTTCTCCGACGTACCTTGGACGCCTTATGCCAGCTACCGCTACAGCCGTTTCTCGGAAGGCTACGACACCCTGTTCTACGGTTTCAGTCGCGGCTTCGGCACCTGGTTCCAGGGTGAAGTGGCGGGCAACTACGCCGGCCCGTTCAACACCAACTCGCGCATCCAGCAACTCAAGTTCACCGTCTCGCCGCTGGCGAACCTGAACCTCGGCGCGATGTACTTCAACTACGACACTATCGACCGCGACCTGGGCAACACCGATGGCCACGAAACAGACCTGTACGCCGAGTGGCACGTCAACGACCACCTCACGGTGATGCCGCTGATCGGCCTGTTCCAGCCGGACAAGAGCGCCGACCAGGGCGGTACGCAGTTGGGCAACAACGACAAGAACGTCTATGGCCAGGTGATTTTCGCCACGACGTTCTGACGCGAACCTTGTAGGAGCGAGCCTGCTCGCGATGGAGGCCCGAGCACCACGGGCATTCAGACAGCCCGCGTCATCGTTGACGTCCATCGCGAGCAGGCTCGCTCCTACAGGGGATCGGTTTCGCCACCAGGAAAAAGGCATTTCCCATGCAGAAAAAATTCCTCACGATCCAGAGCAAAATCACCCTGCTCGCCGGCCTCTGCCTGCTGTTGGTGGTCGGTTTGCTGATGGGGCTTTCGCTGTACCAGACTCACCAGAGCAGCCAGCAAGTGGCCGAGGCCAGCGGCAAAATGCTCGCCGATGCAGCCAGGGAACACATGCAGGCCCTGGGCAAGGTGCAGGCCATGCAGGTGCAGCGCACCTTCATGCAGACCCACGAATTTGGCCAGGGGTTGTCGCGGTATTTGCTCTATCTGAGGCAACTCCAGCATCAAGGGAACCTCACCCGCCCACAACTGCGCCAGGAGCTGAGCACCCAGCTTCACCAGGCCCTGATCGACAAGCCCGACCTGCTCGGGCTTTACGTCATTTTCGAGCCGGACGCCCTGGACGGTGCCGACGCCGGTTTCGCCAACCAGGCGGATCTGGGCAGCAACGAAACCGGACGCTTCTCGCTCTACTGGGTGCAAAGCAAACCCGGCGAACTGCAAGCGGTGATCGGTGACGAAGGCCTGCTCGCCAACACGGAGCCAGGCCCCAGCGGTGCACCGTACAACGCCTTCTACACCTGTGCCCGCGACACCCGTCAGGCGTGCGTTCTGGAGCCCTACTTCGACGAAGCATCCGGCAGCCGCAAACTGGTGACCAGCGTCGCCTTCCCGCTGCTGGAAAACGGCAAAGTCATCGCCGTCGTCGGCCTCGACATCAACCTCGCCGCGCTGCAGAAGAACAGTCAAACCAGTGCGCTGCAATTGTTCGACGGCCGCGGCCAGATCAGCATCGTCAGCCCCCGCGGCGTGATCTCCGCCAACAGTCAGGACGTCAGTCGCCTGGGTCAGCCAATGGACAATGCCGAGGTCATGGACGCCTTGCGCCAGGGCCAGGCGAAGGTGTTTGTCGATCCGCAGCAGATCAAGGTCCTGGAACCGCTGTCACCGATTGCCGGGGCCGCGCCCTGGGGTGTGCTGGTGGGTGTGCCGCAGGAGGTGTTGCTGGCACCGGTGACCACCCTGCAACAGCAACTCGATGCCCAAGGGGTGAAAAGCACCGCACTGGAACTGCTGCTGGGCGGCGGCTCGGCCCTGCTCGGCCTGCTGTTGATCGGGTACACCGCGCAACGCATCACCCGGCCGCTGCAAGTGTTGACGCGGGTCATGGAGGACATTTCCCTCGGCGAAGGCGACCTGACCCGTCGCCTGGCCGTGCAATCCCGGGATGAGATCGGCCAGTTGGCCACCGCGTTCAACCGCTTCGTCGAACGCATTCATCACTCGATTCGCGAGGTGTCGTCGGCAGCCCTTGGCGTCAACGAGGGGGCGCGGCGGGTGCTGGAGGCATCCCATTCATCGCTGAGCAATTTCGACGATCAGTCCACCCGCACCAACAGCGTGGCCGCCGCGATCAATCAGCTGGGCGCCGCCGCCCAGGAAATCGCGCATAACGCCTCCGACGCCTCGCAGCAAGCCTCCGCCGCACGGCAACAGGCCGAGGACGGTCGCCAAGTGGTGGAGCGCACCATTGAAGTGATGAACGCGCTGTCCGGCAAGATCAGTGCATCGTGCGCCAACATTGAGGTGCTCAACGACAAGACCGTAAACATCGGGCAGATCCTCGAAGTGATCAAGGGCATCTCGCAGCAGACCAACCTGTTGGCACTCAATGCCGCGATCGAAGCGGCGCGAGCGGGTGAAGCGGGCCGTGGATTCGCGGTGGTTGCCGACGAAGTGCGCAGCCTGGCCGGGCGCACCCAGACCTCGGCGCTGGAGATCCAGCAGATGATCGAAGCGCTGCAAGTGGGCGCACGGGATTCAGTGGTCACCATGACCGAGAGCCAGCAGCACAGCGAAGAAAGCGTCACCATCGCCAACCTGGCCGGCACTCGTCTGGGCAGCGTGACCCAACGCATCGGCGAGATCGACAACGTCAACCAATCCGTCGCCGCTGCTACCGAGGAACAGACCGCCGTGGTCGAGGCCTTGAATGTCGACATCACGCAGATCAACACCCTGAATCAGAAAGGCGTGGAGAATTTGCAATCGACATTGCGCGCCTGTACCGAGCTGGAGCAACAGGCTGCGCGGTTGAATCAGTTGGTGGGCAGCTTCCGCATTTGACATCGGTGTTGCCTGACATACCGTCATCGTCGGAACGCGGCCCGTTGCCAGCTCGCTTCCACAATGGATTTTGGCGCGACACAGATTTTGTGTTCACCGGAGAACCCTGTGGGAGCTGGCTTGCCAGCGATGAGGACTTCACATGCAACATCACCGGCGACTGACAATCCGCCATCGCGAGCAGGCTCGCTCCCACATTTGATCTCCAGCGAACACAGGACCTGTGCACGACGACGATTAACTGTGGGAGCGAGCCTGCTCGCGATTGAACGATAACGCGGTCTCAGCAATGCGCCCCGGCATGCTCCACGCGATGAAACAGGCGGTTGAAATACACCAGGCTGTCCCGTGGTTCGCGCACGCCCACCTTCGTCAGCTCAACGAACATCACCGAGTGCGAGCCCACTTCCTTGCACTCGCTGATCCGCCCTTCCAGCTGCACCAGGGCATCGCGCAGCACCGGCACATCGGCGGTGCCGTCGTCCCACAGGTCCCAGGCAAAACGCTCGGCCATGGGCACTTTGGTCATGCCGGCGAAGTGACGGGCCAGCTCTTCCTGTTCACCGCACAGCACGTTGATGCACAAGTGGCCGTTGGTGCGGAACACATCATGGGTGGCGCTGTTGCGGTTGACGCACACCAGCACGGTGGGCGGCGAATCGGTTACCGAGCACACGGCACTGGCAGTGATGCCGCAACGACCGCCAGGACCGTTGGTGGTGATGATGTTCACCGCCGCAGGCAGCTGCGCCATGGCGTTGCGAAAGTCGATTTGCTGCTGGCTCAGGTCGGCCATGTCGATGCCCCTCCTCTCGGGAGGACCGCCATCCGGCGGCCCTTAGGTGATGGAACAAGACTAAGGCCCGGCACGCGGCACAACCATTCTGACGATCCCCATGCCGAGGTGGGCTTTCCGCTAGTCGACTAGGTGGTTTCTTTATCGTCACGGCCGGTGACAGTGAGTATTCTGCACACTGGCTCCAAAAAGATGGGCCGATGTGCGCCGCGCGTGCTCGCGTGCGAAAACAATAAATAGAAACTTTCGTGGCAGCCCTGATGGAAACCCGCAAACCGATTGTTTACATCGTTGACGACGACAAAGACCTGCGCACGTCGCTGGCCTGGTTGCTGGAGTCGGTCTGCGTGAAGGCGCAGTGCTTTGCCGGCGCCGAAGAGTTCCTTAACCAGTACGACCCCAAGCAGCCGGCCTGCCTGGTGCTGGACGTGCGCATGCCGGAGACCAGCGGCTTTCAGTTGCAGGAAATCCTCAACCAGCGCGGCAGCACCTTGCCGACCATCTTCGTTTCGGCCCATGGCGACATTCCGATGTCGGTGACGGCGATGAAGAATGGCGCGCTGGACTTCGTCGAGAAGCCCTACAACCCGCAGCAGATGATCGACCGCATCCAGGCAGCGCTGAAGACCGCCGTGCATGCCCAGGCCGATCAGGAGCAGCGCCGGAACCTGCAAGGCAAGCTGGCGCTGCTGACCAGTCGCGAGCGTGAAGTGTTGATGCTGGTGATCGATGGCAAGGCCAGCAAGGTGATCGCCCGGGAGCTGAACATCAGCGTGAAAACCGTGGATGTGCACCGCACCAAGATCAAGGAAAAGATGGGCGTGACCAGCATCGCCATGCTGGTACGCGAGGTGCTGCATTTGCCGGTGGATGAGCCGGTGCGGCACTGAGGCACACCGGCCAGGCCGCCATCGCTGGCAAGCCAGCTCCCACAGGGCTCTCTGATGAAAACAAAATTTGTGTCGCGCCAAAATCCACTGTGGGAGCTGGCTTGCCAGCGAAGCCCCCCCCATGCAACAGGGATGGCAAATGCCACCCTGTGCTCAGTTCTGGCTATAGCGCTTGCGATAAGCCCCCGGCGACACGCCGAAGCGGGATTTGAAGGCCGAGGAAAAGTAGCTGGAATCGGAGAAACCCCAGGCATAACACAGGGCCGACAGCTTTTGCTCGACAGCACTGCGACGCAGGTTTTCCGCGCAGAAGTCCAGGCGCCTGTGCTTGATGTACTGCGCCACCACCAGCCCGCGCTTGGAAAACATGCGGTACAGGCCGCGCACCGACACGCCCACCTCGCGGGCAATCAGTTCCGGGCAGAGTTCTTCGTCGCTGATGTGTTGGTCGATAAAGGCGATGATCTTGCGAAACTGCCGTTCATGGGCGTCGCTGCCGCCGTCGTGAGCGCTGATGCCCGGCAACAGCAGGCTGGCCAGGGCGTCGAGCACGGCTTCGCTTTGCTGCATGTCCAGCCCTTCCTGCTGCCGAGTTTCCAGTACCAGCTTGTTGGCCATCGCGGCCAGTGGACTGTTGGCGGCGATGCGCGTGGCGCAATTGACCGCCGTGAAGTGCGAGCCACGCTCAACCACCTGGCGCGGCAGGATCAGCGACAGCTGTCGGGAGTCCTCGTGGTAGGTCATGTCGCTCGGGCGGCAGGCGTCGATCAGGGCGATGTCGCCACAGCCCAGTTGCGCACGGTTGTCGCCCTGCTCCAGCTGCGAGCTGCCGCGCATCTGGAACACTGCGTAGTAGTGCCCGTCGCTGCTGACACTGACATCCTTGCTGGTGCGATACAGGTGCACGTGCGCCATGTCGACGACGCTGAGCTTGATCGCACCGCTGCGAAACTCCGTCAACTCGCCATAAAAATCGGTGTCCAGCGCACGGGCATCGAAGCGCCCGCACGCCTGGTTAACCTGGCTCAACCAACTTTCGAACGCCTCATTGCGCACCGCCGATGCTGTAATCATGTCCGCAAAGCCTCACTTTTTTGTTGTTATTTCCGGCCGCTTCGTCGAGCGGTTCGGTAAACATGTTTCGTTTTCCTGCCATCGCCTCCCTCGATGGTCGCCGGGCGCCATTCAACAGGCTCCGGCGTCTGCTTTCCAGTGAAGAAAGCGCTTAGATGTCCAATACCAGACGAGCGGAAAGTGCCCGGGAAACACAGGCGCAAATCTGCTTGTTGGAAGCCTTTTCCTTGTTCGACAGGCAGTTGTCACGGTGCTCCGGCAGGCCGTCGAGCACCTCGACGATGCAGGTGCCGCAGATGCCTTCGCGGCACTCGGTGTCGATGTCGCAACCATGGGCCTGCAACACATCGACCAGGCTGCTATTGGCCGGTACTTGCAGCACCACGCCTGAGCTGGCCAGTTCCACTTCGAAGCTGCCGGCCGGGGCGCTGTTGGCTGCCGGGTCCGCCGCGAAGTGCTCCAGGTGAATGGCGTCGTCCGAACGGCTGCGCGCCGCCACTTCCACCACTTTGTTCATGAACGGTGCCGGGCCACAGGTGTAGACGTGGGCGGCATTGCCGGCACGGTCCAGGCACTCGCTCAATGCGCCGTCCAGATCCCCCGGCTCGACGCCGTAGTGGAACTGCACATGTTCGGCAAAATTCGTCGCCAGCAGTTCGGTAAACGCGGCGTACCGGGCCGAGCGGGCGAAGTAATGCAGGCGGTATGGCTGGCCGCTTTCCGCCAGTCGATAGGCCATGCTCAGCAGCGGCGTCACGCCGATACCGGCGGCGAACAGCACGTGTTCGGTGGCGCTCGGGTCGAGGCGGAACAGGTTGCGCGGCGCGCCCATTTCCAGCTCCATGCCCTCTTCGACCTGCTCGTGCAGCGCCAGCGAACCCCCGCGCGATTGCGGCTCTTTTTTCACCGCCACCAGATAGGCGCGGCGGTCCTGCGGCGGACTGCACAGGGAATACTGGCGGGTCACCCCGGTCGGCCCGGTCAGGTCGACATGGGCACCCGGCTCATAGGTGTCGAGCGGCTGGCCGTCACTGCGCACGAGGCGAAAGGAACGGATATCCAGCGCTTCGTCGACGATCCTTTCGATCTTCACCTTCATCATTGGGTCACCTGAATTCTGTTGTTTTGATTTAACACTGTGGCTTGGTTACTCCTTGTAGGAGCGAGCTCGCTCCCACAAGGGTCAACTGCCAGCCATAAGATCGGGGCGCGGCAACAATCAGCGCATGAACAAGCCGCCGTTGATGTCCCAGCACGCCCCGGTTACGGAGGTTGCGTGATCGGCAATCAACAGCAGCACGCTGTCGGCGATGTACGCGGGGTCGCCTAGCGTGCCGGCCGGGATCATTTTCAGGATCTGTTCCAGGCGCTCCGGGGCCACGGTTTCGCGCACCACCGGCAAGTCCAGGGGACCGGGCGAGATGCTGTTGACCGTCACCCCTTGCGGTGCCAGTTCGCGGGCGAAGACCTTGGTCAGCGTCGCCACGCCACCCTTGGCCGCAGCGTAATGCGCGCCGGTGGCGGTGCCGCCGTTTTGCCCGGCGAGGCTGGCGATGTTGACGATGCGGCCAAAGCCACGCTCGGCGAAATGCGCGCCGAACACCTGGCAGGCCACGAAAGTGCCGCGCAGGTTGATCGCCATTGACTCGTCGAACTCTTCAGGCGTGATGTCCATCAGTGCCGCGACTTTCGATACCCCAGCGTTGTTCACCAGAATGTCGGTGCCGCCCCAACGCTCGGCGAGCAAGTCACGGGCCCGCTGAAAATCCGCCTTGCTGCGCACGTCCAGCTCGATGGCAAGGGCCGTAGCGCCGCTGCCGTCCAGTTCGGTGGCCAGCTGCTGCACGCCGTCGAGGCGCACATCGGCCAGCGCGACGCGATACCCCGCGCCATGCAGACGGCGGGCGATGCACTCGCCCAGTCCGCGCGAAGCACCCGTTACAAGGGCTACTCGACTCATGCTGTTGCCCTCACAAAAGGAAGCCGAGCGCGCTCAGGCTGTCGGTGGAGTTGATCAGCCGCACCACTTTGCGCTCCAGGGTCGGCACGCCATCGGTGAAACGGATACGGTGGTTCAGGTCGGCCACGAACGGTGTGTGCACGCCGCGCTTGTAGGCGTAGAGCAACTGCGCCGAATTGACATCGACGATGTCGCCGGCCGCTTCCACCAGACGGAAACGCGAAACCGTGCGGATGGTTTTTGCCGCGTCCACCGCCGACGGCGAGTAGCCGGCGGTCAGGCGTTCGATGCGCAAGTCACGCATGCGCGCGTCGTCGTAGGCGTAGTTGAGGGTCGCTTCGAAGTCCTCGGTGTCCGGGTCGATCGGCACGATGTACTTGCCGCTTTCGCTCCACAAGGTCGCCCACTCGGCGTAGTTTTTGTGGTCGAGCAGTTCGGCTTCGCGCCAGATGAATTCGATGGCCTGGGCCAACGGGCCGGAAAAGCCGTTCAGGGTGTCGTGATTGCTCATTGGCTCATCATCCTTTTCCACATGTCGTAGGCACCGCGCATGCCGCCTTCGTCGGTGGCGTGGCTGACCTTGTCGCCGTTTTCAGCGGTGATTTCGCGATTGAGGCCGCGGTTGACCAGGATCGGCGCGTCGACGCCGGCATATGAGCCGCGCTGCACGCGGTCCCAGGCCTCGGCATCGTCGGGGCTGCCGAACCCGAACGGGCCCTGGAAGTGTTCATGAATACGCATGCGTTCGCGGTTGGCGATTTCCGGGCCGCCGTCCATGCCGAGGGCGACGTGGCGGATCTCGGTTTCCGTCACCGACACCGGGCGCAGCACGCGGAAGAACGACATCGACATCGCCACGTTGGGGAACAGGTTCAGGTTGAACCCGGCGCCGTGCAGCGAGCGCACGATGCGGCGTACCTGCTCGGGCGGCATGGTTTTCGACAGCGCTTCGGTGACGTGGGCGAAACGCTCCTGCAGCTGTTCAGTACCGTCGTCGTGATCGAGGTCGACGTGCTCAGGCACCATCACCATCACGCTGTGACCGTTGCCCAGGGAGTGAGTGACGGCTTGCTCGTCGGTCATGAACGAGAGCATTTCCGAGGTTTCTTCATCCACCGAGGACATGAACGACTTGTGCACGATCGGGAAGTGGTAGCCGTCGGTGGTGTTTTCCAGCTGGATCTTCCAGTTGCCCTTGAAGCTGAACTTGTGTTCGCCCTGGGTCTTGATCGGGTAACCGGCGCCCTGCTTCATGAACAGGTCCATCCAGTGTTTGGCGCCGCCGAGGAAGTCTTCCAGCGGTTCGATCTCGTCGTTGTAGCTGGCGAAGACCATGCCGGCGTAGCTCTCGACGCGCAGGCTGGTCAGCGGCAGTTCGGATTTTTCCAGGATGCCTTCGTAGCCATCCGGATACGGCAGCGCACGCAGCTTGCCGTCCAGGCCGTAGGACCAGCTGTGGTACGGGCAGGTGAAACCGGTGGCGTTGCCCTTGTGCTTCTCGCACACGGTGGCGCCGCGATGCCGGCAACGGTTTTCCAGCACGTTGATGGTGTTTTTCTTGTCGCGCACGACAATCACCGGCCGACGGCCAATGGTGGCAGTCTTGAAGTCACCGGCGTTGCGCACTTCGCTTTCGTGGGCGACCCACACCCAGGTGCGGTAGAAAATCTTGTCCAGCTCGGCTTCGAACAGCGCCGGGTCGTTGTACAGCGAGACATCGACGCGGTCGTGCTGGACCAGGTCTTCGGGGCTTTTCGACGTTGCGATCAGCCGGTATTCATGAGTGCTCATGCGGTTCTCCTCATGGCTTGTTTTTATGATTTCTTGGGGCTGGACGTTCGCCGGCCATGCTCTGTTGCAGCTGCGCACCGAAGGCGCAGACGAGTTCGTCCTGACCTTTGCGGCCAACGATTTGCAGGCCGACTTTCAGCCCGCCGCCATCGAGTTCCACCGGCACCGTCAGCGCCGGGTGACCGCTGAGATTGAAGGGTCGTACCAGCGGGGTCATGCCGGCCACGGTCTTGCTGCCGGCGCGGGCTTCGCTGAGGGTCGGCGGCAAGGTCGGCAGCGTTGGCAACAACAGCACTGCAAAGTCTTCCAGCGCGGCGTCCACCTGTTGCGTGAAGCGCGTGCGCACGGCTTCGGCGTGGGCCAGTTCTTCGCGAGTGGTGCGGCTGGCGACCAGCAAACGTGTTTCCACATCCGCGCCGATCAGGCCCTTGCCGGTGAGATGACCGAACGCGGCCCAGTTTTCAAAATTGATCACCGTCAGGCCGGCCGCGAACGCTGCTTCGAATTCGCTCAGGCGCAGGTTGCCGCGACGCCATCCGGCGCGGTCGGCGGCGGCACCGAGGCTGGCTTGCAGGTGCGGATCGCAGCCCACTTCCAGGAAAGCGACCTTTGCACTGGCGTTCGGCAAGCTTTGCGCTTCAAAGCCCGGGCAGATCACCTGCATCGCCGCGATCAGGTCGTCCATGCGCCTGGCGAACGGCCCGACGCAATCGAGGCTCGACTCCAGCGGATGCGCACCGACTCGGCTGACACGGCCATAAGTCGGCTTTAGCCCGGCCACCCCGCAGCACGCCGCCGGCACCCGCACCGAACCACCGGTGTCGGTGCCAATGGCGATGTCCGTCAGGCCCGCCGCGACCGCTGAAGCCGAACCGCTGGAGGAACCACCCGGCACCCGGTCAGGGGCTTGCGGGTTGATCGGCGTACCGGTCCAGTCGTTGATGCCGGTGACGCCAAAGGCCAGTTCGTGCAGGTTGGTTTTGCCGACGATCTGCCAGCCAGCATTGATAATCGCGTCCACCACCTCGGCGTTTTTCGTGGCCGGGGGTGCATCGGCGAATGCACGGCTGCCCGAGCGGGTCGGATGGCCGGCGATGTCGATGGAATCCTTGATGGCCACGCGTTTGCCGCTGCCACCGAGGAGGAATTCGCTGATGAATGTACTCATGCACTCAGCTCCATATTGAACAGCCGTTGCGTGCGGAAATGCGCGATCAGCCAGCTACCGTCGACACAGCGAAAATCGATGTTCAACCGAGTGCCGAACAACTCGCTGCGGCCATCGGCGTAGGTGGAAATCTGCTGCATGATCCACTGCCCTTTCGCCGTGCCGCCGTCGACCACAATCGACTCGCTGGTGAGGTAATGCAGGTTGAGCCGGAAGTGCTCCGACGGTGGCAGGTAACCGCCGACAAACGCGGCCACGGCTTCACGACCCTGGTGTTGGCCAAAGGTCTGTGCGGTGACACTGCCAACCCCTTCCCAGATCGCATCGACCGTGAACAGCCGGGCCAGCTCGCTGACGTGAGTCACCGCCCTCGGCACATCGCACAGGTCCATGTAGCGAGCCATCAAGCGACGTACCGCGCTTTCCCCTTCGAGCGTCACCAGACGCTGCAGCAAGGCCTCGTCCATGGCTTACACCTTGGCCGCGTCGGGAATGGTCAGCGGACGACCGATGCGCGCTTCGACCCTGGCGTAGCGCCACAGGCTGTATTCGCCGACTGGCGTGGTGCGGAACAGGTTGCAGGCGTCGATCACCGACTGGTGGCAGTCGACGTCGGCCATGATGTACACGGTCCAGGGCGAGGTGGTGGACGGGCCGACCATCAGGCGGTCATCGTCCATGGCGCCGAGCACGGTGATGCCAGGCATCGCGCCCAGGGAGCCCATCATCTGGCTGAAGCCTTTCCACACGCTCAGGCCTTCGCCGGTGGGCAGGTCGAAAAAGTTCTGGGTGATGCCGATGCAGAAGACGACGCGCAAGGGTTCTTGAGTGGTCTGGGTCATGGGTTTTGATCCTTGAAAGGGAGAGCTCTGAAAAATGGGTTCAGATGTAGCCCGGGAACGGCGGCACGCCGAGGAACACCGAGCCGGCACCGTCGTACAGCCCTTCGCTGAGGAAGGCGTGCTGGGTCACCACCATCGAGTCGCGCAGGTAGCGTTGCAGCGGATGGCGCAGGTAAATGGCGGTGGTGCCGGCCAGGCTGTAGGCGCTTTGCACTACGTCGGCCCCGGCCTGGGAAACATGGATCGCCGACAGGCGCAGCAGGCTGGTCTGCTCGGGCGTGACCGGGTTGCCGGCCAGGATCGATTGCCAAACCTGTTCGGTGGCCCCGTAGAAGAAACCGCGCGCGGCGCTGAGTTTGGCTTCGGCCTTGGCGATCTCGATGCGTACATAAGCGCGGTCGGCCAGTTTCGGAGCGCCGGTGATGCCACCGCCGCCGGCCATACGGCTGACTTCGTCGAGGGCGGCACGGGCCAGGCCCAGGTTGACCACCGCCAGTACTTGCGCGGCATAGGCAATCGATGGGTAGCGGAACAACGGTTCGTCGACGGTCGCGGCGCCGCCACGGATGAAGGTCCAGCGCTCATCAATGCGCTTGTCGGTCACCCTCAGGTCATGGCTGCCGGTGCCTTTGAGGCCGACCACGTCCCAGTTCTCGACGATTTCGACCTGGTCCGGACGGAATACGGCGGTGCGCGGCTTGCCCCCTGCAGCGCCGATACCCACACCGAGCAAGTCTGCGCCCTTGCAGCCGCTGGCAAATTTCCAGGTGCCGTTGACCTGCCAACCACCCTCTACCGCCTCGGCGGGTTGCAGCGGGAACAAGCCGCCGGCGAACACCAGGTCCGGGCTGTCGGCATAGATTTCAGCCAGGGTTTCGGGTGGCAATGCAGCGAGGTAGACGCCGGCACTGCCGAAGCTGGCGACCCAGCCGGCGGAACCGTCGGCCTCGGAGATGCGTTCGATCATTTGCAGGAACAGTGCCGGCGCCAGGGCATCGCCGCCATAGCATTTCGGCGTGGCGGCGCGGTAAATACCCACCTGCTTGAAGCGCTCGATCATGTCCCTTGGCACGTGGGAGAGACTGTCGAATTCGCTGCGACGCTGACGCACTTCTTCCAGCACCTGCGCAAAGGCAGGGCTCTCGACGACATTCTGGTCAACGCCTGGCAGAGCGTCTTGTTGCGCGACCGCTGAACGCAGCATGGGCTTTCTCCGTTTTTGCTTATTGTTGGCAGGGCGGCAGCCTCTCCGTAGGAGCGAGCCTGCTCGCGAAGAACCTGAGAGCACCACGGGGTGTCAGGTTTCAAGCGTCATCGTTGACGACCATCGCGAGCAGGCTCGCTCCTACACGGGGTCGGCGTGCTCACCCTTGCATTGCGGTCCAGTGTAAAAACCCCACCCCGGCGCAACTATTGGTGCGTGCAGCCCCCCGCCTAAAGAAAACCCCTAGGCCGACACCGGTTACCTCTGAGCGCATCCATGGGCGCGAGGCGGTATAAAAAGCCATACTTCTGACTTCGCCGATCAGAACCCTCTGCCGCCAAGGGCTGTGTGATGTATTTGCCAAAACCGAACGACTTTTATGCGCTGATCGAAGCCATGCCGCTGTGCATCATTCTTCACGATGCGCACACCAAGGAGATTCTCTGGGCCAATGCCGCCGCCCTGGCGGCGCTGGGTTTTACCCTGGAGGAACTGACCCCGCTGAAGGCGCCGGACATGACCCGCGATGCACCGAAGTACCGGCGCTCGGTGGGTTTGCGCTGGCTCGAGAGCGCCGCGCGCACCGGGCAGCGCGCCATCGAGTGGTGCTATCGCTCCAAGCAAGGGGTGGAGATTCTGTCCGAGGCGGTGGCGACCCTGGTGCACCTGGAAGATCGCGATGTGCTGATGGTGCAGTTCCGCGACATCTCCAGGGAGGACAAGGTCAAGCGCGATCTCAAGCGCTTCGAAAGCCGGCTCAAGGCCTTTATGCAGGACCTGGCCGAAGGCGTGGCGGTGCTCGGGCCCGAGGGCGACATCCGCTTTCTCAGCGACTCCGCCGCACACTTGCTCAACAGCGACGTGCACAGTTTGCTCGGCGAGAACTTCCTGGCCTGGTGCGACGACCCTTCGCGTCAGCGACTGCTGCAACAACTGGCCAACGTCACGCCGGACCACGCGCCCTTCAGCGTGCACTACCAAGTGCAACGGCGTGACGGCGAATGGCGCTGGCACGATGCGACCTGCCGTTTTATCGAAATCGAAGACGATCTGGTCGGCCACCTGCTGCTGTTCCGCGATGTCACCGAGCAGGTGCAGGCCGAAGAAGCGCGGCGGGTCAGCGAGCAAAAACTCGAGTACCTGGCGCGCTACAACGCCATGGGTGAAATGGCCGTGGCGATTGCCCATGAACTGAGCCAACCGCTGGCCGCCACCCGTAACTTCATCGAAGGCGCGGTGATCCGTCTGGGCAAAGCCGCCGACGCCGATGAAGGGGTCGCCTGGGGGTTGCAGAGCGCAGTGCGGCAGATCGAGCACGCGTCGGTGATCATCAAGAGCGTGCGCGATTACGTGGTCAAGCTGGAGCAGAGCGAAGAGCTGATCGACCTCAACGAACTGCTACGCGAAACCCAGTATTTCATCAGCCTGCGCGCCGACCCGAGCCTGGTACGCGTGGAAGTCGTGACCTCGCCCGAGCCGCTGCGGGTGAGTTGCGAGAAGGTGCTGATCGGTCAGGTGATTCTCAACCTGGCTTTCAATGCGATTGAAGAGATGGCCGATCTGCCGCTGGAGCGGCGTTTGCTGCGCATCCATGCCAGCGCCGACAAGGGCGTGGCGCTGGTGCGCATCGAAGACTGCGGACGCGGGATTCAGGCCCAGGCGCAGGAGAAGCTGTTCGACGGTTTCTTCTCGTCCAAGGTCAGCGGCAACGGCATTGGCCTGGCGCTGTGCAAGAACATCATCGGCCGGCATCGGGGCGATATCTGGGCGCAGAACCAGGCGCCTTGTGGCGCGGTGTTCACCTTCTCCCTTCCCCTCGCCTGACGCACAAACCTCTCAATACCAACACTACCTTGCGGGCCGCTGCGGCGGTCCGACAAGCCCCCTCGCCACAGGGGATCGCATACCCCGGTTTTGTGGCGTGTCCGTGACACTGGCACAGATACACAAACACTTGGCAGGCAGGGCAATTCCCGGGGTTGCCGGGCGAGGCACTATTCAATCGTCAGAATCTGCCCACTCACCCGCGATCCGCGTTACCAACAATTCAGGAAGTTCCCCTTATGCGAACAAACAGGATCTCCGTACAGTCAGCGCTAGGCCTGAGCCTGCTTGTACTCGGTTTGAACAGTGCCCGTGCGGACCTGCCCGCCGACACCATCGGTCAGACCGTGTTGCCGTTCCCCGCTGAAGCACACCGGGCGTTCGTCGTCGATGTCGAGTTCGACAGCTTCGTCGCCGGCCGTGTCACCGTGGTCGACCCGGACCAGAAACGCGTGCTGGGCATGGTGCCGACCGGTTTCGCCGCGCCTTCGACCCTGAGCCATGACGGCAAGCTGATCTACAGCGCCGACATCTGGTACTCCCGTGGCACCCGTGGCACCCGCACTGATGTGCTGACCGCGTGGGACACCTCGACCCTGTCGCCCGCCTGGGAGGTGCTGATTCCGAACAAGCGGGCCGAGTCGCTGACCCAGCGCTACGGCCTGAAGACCAGCGGCGATGACCGTTTTGTCTACGTCTACAACTTCACCCCGTCGACCTCGGTGACCGTGGTCGACACCCAGACCAAGGCCGTCGCCACGGAAATCGCGATTCCGGGTTGCGTGCTCAACTACCCGGTTGGCAAACGCCGTTTCGCCTCGCTGTGCGGCGACGGCAGCCTGCAGGTGGTGACCCTCAACGACCAGGGCCAGGAAACCGCGCGCAACCGCACACCGTTCTTCGACCCCAACGCGGAAAAACTGGTGGAGCGCGCGGTCAACGTCGGCGACACCTACTACTTCACCACCACGACCGGCACCGTGCGCGCAGTGGATTTCTCCGGCGATACACCGAAGCTCCTGCCGAGCTGGTCGCTGGTCACCGATGCCGAGAAGAAGGCCGGTTGGGCGCCGGGCGGCTGGCAGTTGATGGCGGTCGCGCCGAAGCTGAACCGTTTGTACGTGCTGATGCATGACGCTCACGAACCCATGAAGTGGGAAGACCCGAGCACCTTCATCTGGGCCTACGACCTCAAGACCCAGAAGAAGATCGCGACCCTGGAAGCACCGGCACCGGTGTGGAGCATGCAGGCCACCGGCGACGACAAACCGCTGCTGCTGGGCACCGACGTTGAAGGCGGCTTGCAGATTTTCGATCTCAAGACCAACCGACACACCGGCAGCATGGCAAAAGTCGCAAAAACCGCGACTCAGGTCATGAGCTACTAAGAGGTTCGGCCATGCACTCAGATCCGATCTTCATCATTGCCAGCGCACTCGCCATCGCGGTGTTGCTGGCCAGTGCGGCGACCCACAAGGTAGGAGCACCCGCGCGCTTCGCCAGGCAGTTGGCCGACTACCAACTGCTGCCCGACTCGCTGGTGCGCCCGGTCGCCCGGTTGGTCCCGCTGCTGGAACTGGCCATCGCCTTCGCGCTGCTGCTGCCGGTCAGCCGTGGCTGGGCCGCGTTGAGCGCGGCCAGTCTGTTGGCGCTGTATGCCGCAGCCATTGGCATCAACCTGTGGCGCGGACGTCGCGACATCGACTGCGGCTGTGCCGGCCCGGACCAGGCGCAACCGCTGCGTCCGGTCCTGCTGCTGCGCAACAGCGTGCTGGTGGTGCTGGCGCTGCTGGCCAGTGTCGCGCCGATTGCCCGCGACATGACGCTGTTCGATGGCTTTGTAACGGTTGCCGCGGCGGCTGTCGCGTTGCTCATCTACGCCGCAGCCGATGGCTTGCTGGCGAACTCCCCTCTTCTGCTCAAATTGATTGGTAGGTGATCCAATGGAAGGCTTGATTGTTTCCAACGTTCTGCTCTGGGTTCTGCTGGTGGCCGTGGCGTTCGTCGTCATGGGCCTGGTTCGTCAGATTGGCGTGCTGCACGGTCGCCTGGCCCCGGCCGGTGCACTGATGGTCGACAAAGGCGTGGCCGTCAACGAAGCCGCGCCGCAAGTGACCGCCACCGACCGTAAGGGTCGCCCGGTGAACTTCGGCTACGCCGGTGAAAAATCGCAACTGCTGTTCTTCCTCTCGCCGACCTGCCCGATCTGCAAGTCGCTGCTGCCGGCGATCAAATCCATTGCCAGGGAACAGGCCGGTACGCTCGACGTGGTGTTCATCAGCGATGGCGACATGGACGCCCAGCAAGCGCTGATTCGCGAACACAAACTCGAAGACGCGACCTACGTGGTCGGTCCGGAAGTCGGCATGACTTACCAGATCGGCAAGCTGCCCTACGCCGCGCTGATCGACAAGGCCGGCACCCTGCGCGCCAAAGGTCTGGTCAACTCCCGCGAGCACCTGGACAGCCTGTTCGAAGTGGAACACCTGAAGCACGCCACTTTGCAGCAGTACCTCAATGCCCAACCGCATTCCCACGATCACGACCACAGCCACGGCCATAGCCACTGATAAGGCAGGGAGACGTTTATGAAACTGCTGGATCTGTTGTTCGAGCGCTCGACTCGCCGTGTCGCCGACACCACCTCGCGCCGCAAATTGCTGTCGCGCATGGGCTCGCTGATGGTGGCCGGTGCCGCCCTGCCCCTGCTGTTGCCACTGGATCGCACCAGCAAGGCACTGGCCGCCACCGACCCGAAAGCCGGCGACCCCGGTGATCCGAACACCTGCGACTACTGGCGCTACTGCTCCATCGACGGCTTTCTGTGCAGCTGCTGCGGGGGTTCGGTGACCTCCTGCCCACCGGGTACCGAAGCCTCGCAAGTGACCTGGATCGGCACCTGCCGCAACCCGGCCGACGGCAAGGACTACATCATTTCGTACAACGACTGCTGCGGTAAGCAAAGCTGTGCCCAGTGCGCCTGTACCCGTAACGACAGTGAAGAACCGGCCTACCGCCCGTTCAACAACAACGATGTGAACTGGTGCCTGGCCGCCAAATCGCACATCTACCACTGCACCGTTTCGATCATCCGCGGCGTGGCGGTCTGACACGCGCGTGACCGCCGGTTGCCCGGGCAATCGGCGGTTTTTTTCACGATCGTGTTCAAGGCCACGAAAACAAGAGAGGCCCCTCAATGCGCAAGTTGCTACTCCTCGGTCTCATCTGCACCCTGAGCGTCCCGCTCGCTCATGCCCGCGCCATTCCCAACCCGGCGCAACGTCACGCTCCGGGTAACGAAGAACTGCAAAAGCCCATCGCCGAGGCCGGTTACAGCGTTGGCGTCAATTACCAGTTGCAATGCGCCGGCTGCCACCTGGGCAACGGCATGGGATCGGCGGCCAACGACACGCCCCGGATGACGGGGTTTGTCGGTAACTTTCTGAAAGTTCCCGGTGGCCGCGAGTTTCTGGTGCGCGTGCCGGGCATGTCGCAGTCGGCGCTGAACAATGCGCAACTGGCGGACTTGCTCAACTGGTTGATGCGCAAAGACGGCCTGGCCGGCAAAAGCACACCGGAGGATTACCAGCCCTACAGCGCCGAAGAAGTGGCGGCACTGCGCGCCCAGACCATGCTCAACCTCCCCGGCACCCGTGCTGAACTGATCAAGAAAATGCGTGCGCAAGGCATCGCCATTGAAGACGGCATGAACAATTGACGGCAGATGTGAAGTAACCTCAGTTGCCAAATCGGGGGCCATGCCCCCTTCGCCTCCGAACGGCATTCGACCCGCGCCCCCCGGGTACCGAAGAGCCGCCTGTCTGCGCCTCCCCTCCCGCTACGAAGCCACCCGAACCGGCGGCACATGCCGTGCATGGCCATTGAGCAAGCGCGGCCCGTCGACCAGCGGATTCCTTCACAAATGAGTGCTATAAAACTGCGACGATTGCGTGAAGGATTCCAGCGTACTGCTAAAGTGATACCACGCGTTGTCACATTCGGTCCCAGGTCAGCATTCGGGACAGAAGGTGGTATACCACGAGCGGGGGAAGCTTTTGGTGACGCGCACGCAAACGCTCTCGAACGAGGGCAGTTTTGATCTGAGTCGCGTTATCAGTGAGCGCGATGGGGGGCAGCAATGAGGTCTAAATATGATATTTGAGCCTAACACTAGCCGTTCCGTACTTCAGCGAAGAAGCAGCACCAGTATCGTTATTCAGGCCGGTCTCGATGGTCTCGCAGTGACCGGTGTCGCGTGGTATTTGATCAACTATCACATCGGCTTCGTCTCGCAGGCCTATGTCATCATGGTCCTGTTACTGCTTGGGGCGTTGGCCGTCGTATACGACCATTATGCGATTTACCGAAGCAATGTCGGATTCGCCGTCAAAGCCTTCAAGTTGCTCAAGGCATGGACCGCCGCTTTTTGTTTTCTGGTTGCCATGGCCTTTCTAACTAAAACCGGCGAACAATATTCGCGCCTGTTGGTGGCCGAGTTGTTTGTGATTGGCTACTTCGCTCAACTGCTTTTGCACCTTGCCACCCGCGAGTTACAGAAGAAGTTCCTGGCCCACCCCGCGCAACGGGACAACGCGCTCATCATCGGCACGGGCGAGCTGGCCAACTTCCTTCACCAGAAAATCAGTAACAACCCCTGGCTGGGTGAGCGGGTGGTTGGCTCGGTCCTGATCGGGGGAAGCGATGATCAGGGAAAGGATGGATCAAAGAGTGCGCAACGCCTGACGATACTGGGTCATATTTCCGACCTTGATGAGCTGGTCGTGCAACACGCCATTCGCACCGTGTATTTCGTTACGCCCCTGGATGGTTCGCACGTCATCAAGGACGTTTACTTAAAACTGTTCGATAAGCACATTTCCGTGAACTGGGTGCCGGATATCTTTTCGCTGCGCTTGATCAATCACAGTGTGCGTGAAATTGCCGGGATTCCCGTGCTGACGTTGTCTGAAACACCGCTGATGGGGCTGCGGCTGTTTCTGAAGAATCTCGAAGATAAAGTCCTGGCGTTCCTTATCCTGTTATTCGCAGCGCCGGTGCTGTTGTTAGTCGCCATTGCCATCAAGCTCGACAGTCCGGGACCGGTGTTCTTTCGCCAGGAGCGCATGGGCTGGAGCGGCGATTCCTTTCGTATCTGGAAGTTCAGGAGCATGGTTGTCCATCAGCCGGATGAAGGCGTCGTCAAGCAAGCCGAAAAGAACGATCCGCGCAAAACCAGAGTGGGCGCCTTTATTCGAAAAACCAGCCTGGATGAACTTCCACAGTTGTTTAACGTGTTGATGGGCGAGATGTCGCTGGTGGGTCCGCGACCGCACGCTATTGCACACGATGCGCAATACTCGCCCGACATCTCGGACTACTTTGCGCGCCACAACATCAAGCCGGGCATTACCGGTCTGGCTCAGGTGCGTGGGTTTCGGGGAGAGACGAAAGATATCGAGCAGATGATCCGGCGGGTGGATTCGGACATCGAATACATCAACAACTGGTCGCTTTGGCTCGACTTCACCATTCTCGCGCGCACTGTGCTGGCCTTCTCCGGCAAGCATGCCTATTAGCCAGACTTGAAGACCGGGGCGATCTGGAGTTGCGAGGGGTGTGATTGATTGGCGTGGCCAGCTTCGCTGGCCAGCCGCACTATGTGCCTGCCGGAAACAGGTCGAGCGTTCGCTCGACCTCATCGGCGTCGATACTGAAACCATTGCCCTCTTCGGTACCCACCACAAATCCGAAGTTTTGCTGGTCACGGTCCGTCAGGTATTTGAAAAAGCAGAGGAAACGATTAGGTGGCTGCAGCACCAGCAGTGAACCACCCGGCTGCAGTACGTTGACGCCATGGATCAGATGACTGCCCTCGATGCCCACGACGATTCTTGCCCCGGCGCAGGCCGCCACAATGGTCGGTACATCGGATTTCGCCGGATCGATGATGCGAAAACCCCTGCGGTCGCGCAGGCGTTCAGCCAGCTCCAGCTCATTGCGCAGCAAGCGCAGCTCTCCCTTGTCACCGCGCAGAATGAACACCCCGGGGTGAGCGCTGGCGTTTACGTGGGACAGCAACTTGTCGCCCATCGCGCGAAAGCGCCGGTGCTTGTGGCGGTTCTGGCTGAGGTCGTCAAAGATCACCAGTTCACGGAAAAACGCATTGCGTAAACGAACCGGCGTCATCCCCAGCCAGTCTTCATAGCCGGGGGCGTGAAGTATGCCGTGCCTGGAAGTGGAAACGAGTTTGTCAGACGTCGCCGTGGTCACCGGCACGCCTTCTTCGCAGGCCATCGGATAGGTGATGCAGTCGTCCATCAACCATGAGCCAAACCATTTATTCCCGCCGGCGGTGCAATACAGCGCGCCGCGATCGATTTCGTTTTCCACGCGAATCCTGGGCAACCATCCGGAGCGAGGCGACAGCCAGGATTTGGCATTGCCCTTATAGAGCGCACCGTCGATCAACCAGGCATCTTTGAGCAGGTAGCCACGCGTCGGGCCATGTTCAACCTCGCCGATCCCTTCCATGGTGCGGCGGGGATGTTCGAAGGGATAAAAAAGATCCCCAGCCCATCCCGTCACACGCTCGAGCTGGTTGGGAAGGAAAAACGCAGGCGGAGCGATCGCCATCTCACGGGGGGCAATTTCCCATGTCTTGACGGCGACACTTTGCAGCATGAGCGACGGTTTTCGTGTCAGGCGCGTCTTCAACATGTGTTTATACGCAGCAAGACTCCACTTCGCCGGACCACCCTTTGCGACTGCATCTATATCCGACATATGAATTCAACTCTCATGTACTTATACAGAAATAGCGCTTATATCCAACACGTCAAACTGCACTTACTTAGAATCCATTCAGGCGGATATAACGCATTCCATTCGGGGTGGCGACTTCAAATGACTGTAACGACCGCGCAAGGTGTCGAGAAGCGGCGCTTGTGGCGGCCTGGCACAATGGAGGTATATTTTGGACAACCCACCAAAACCCATTTCACGATAACGGCTTGCAATTTCTTCATCACTCGGCCCGTCAGGCAGTCCCAGATGTAGCGTCAACTCTTTGCCTTCGACTGCAAATAGCGGGGTTTCCCAAAGAAATGTCGGCGAGCCCACTTTAGGTAGTCGAACAAACATATAACCGTTGTTACCCAGCGTATTGACATCCCCGCCGCGCCTTCTTTTCCATTCAAGCAGTCCATCGTCCGGACGCGCCAGGCAAATGCCGATATCGTAATAGTCAAAACCGTTTTCAATCGCCCATTCGAGCGCCATGAAGGTGGTAATTGAATTGACCTCACGTAGTTTCTTGGCGTCGGAATACACCGTTTCAGGGTAACCAAACCGGATCGTGCTCCAGTAACGCTTGCCTCCCTTGGTGATGACACACCCCAGATGGCAAGCGACAACGTCGTTCTCCAGCAGCACCAGATCCAGCCGGCCGGCATTTTTGGCCACCCTGCGAACCTCGTGCGTGTCTATCTGCGCCGCCGCCGAGCCATGCCTGGCCTTGGCGTAGGGCTGAAGCATTTGCTGATCCGCACATTCAATCTCATCGTCGTTCAGCGCCTGTTTCATGCGATAGCGCAGGCGATTCTTGCGCAGGTTGCGACGCAGCTCGGTGTTGTAGCGCGCGGTGATTTCATCGAGTGACCTGCTCAGCGGCACAATGGCACTCAGGTACTGGGGCACGCGCAATGCGCCGGGAGTGGGTATTTCACTGACCAAAACCGTCGGGTTTGACGGGTCGGGTTTTAATTGGCTATCCGCGTCTGGAGCGTCCGTCCCCAAGAGCACTTTGGCGAATTCACGCTGGGTTTTCCTGCCGATATAGAGGACGTTGAAGGAACTCTCTTGCCGTAGTTTGAATTTGACAATTTCCCAGCGCCAAAAACATGCCCGACTTAGTATGTCCCGCAGCCACGAAACGGTTCTCCTTAGCTCGAAGCGTAAAGAAGGAGATATTAGCTTGCGTATTTTTGACGCCATATATTCTTTCATTGGCTCACTGGCACAGGTCGAGGGAAGGTCAAATTAGTTTGCAAGTAGCTAGATGAAGACTCGTAACGAGAGTTCGACCACCAGCCCCCCCCTTTCAGGAAATCAAGATATTCGAGGAGATTTTTCTGGCACAGCGTTAATGAAGACACTAACCCCAAATAGTCCGACAAGTCGGGAATACCCTCAGGAGTAAAGATGCTACGCCCGGGTTTTGCAAGGCAGTGATGGCCTCGTTGCCGTGTTTTTGCGCCGGGTGTTTTTACACCGGCCTCCACCCCGGATTGCCCCCACACCTGGCCAATCAGCTGGCCGCCCTCTCTCGGAATACCAGGGTTCGCAGCAGGAACATCGGGTTACCCACCACGTAACGCGTGAACAGTCGCCTGGGTTCGCTGATCAACCTGAACACCCACTCACAACCGAGGCGGCGCATCCACTGGGGGGCCCTGCTGACCTTGCCGCCGAGAAAATCCAGAATCGCCCCGCCGCACACGATCAGGCAGGGCACTCCGCTGGCCGCCAGTCTCGCCGCAACGGCTTCTTGCTTGGGCATGCCCATGCCCAGAACAATCAGTTCTGGTTGAAACTCCCGGGCAAGCTGGACATAGGCCTCCACTTCGGAAAAACCGTGGTGGGCCGAAACAACGTTTACGGCGTACAGCGACTCGCTACGCTGCACAGCGCTGTTCAGATACGTTTGTTCGGTGCCCCAGAACGCCACGCGCCGACCTTTATAGGCCGCCAGTATTTTCGGAATGAAATCCGTACCGTTCATGTTCAGTCCCGGTGCCAGGCCGAGTCTGCGCAAGAGAATGGCCATGCCGGAGCCATCGCGCAACAACACGTCGGCAGCGGACAGCGAAGCGTAATAGTCGGCGTTGGTCGCCACCAGGTTCATCGCGTGGGCGTTGACGAACCCCAGCACTGTCGACCGCTCGGGACGGCACAAGGCATCGATCAGTCCATGTTCATCCTGATCATCATCGACCACCCTGAGCGTGCGGATAATCGTCTGCCATTTGTGCAACCAGGCCAGGGCGCGCATCAGTCGTCATCCCGTTTGGAACGCACCCACTCAACCTGGCGCTTGAGCAAGAAGCCTATGTACAAGGGGATTTTTTTCACTGCGTAGAACGGCGCATACATCAAGGCGGAGAAAGAAATGATCTCGCGACCGAATCGGCTCCAGGCCAGCAGGATGGTCGCTGCCAACAGCAACATCCCGGTCGTGGCGATCAAGGCTGGCGCCAGGATTGCGGCCAGGAGAAAGACCAGCCATGAAAGACCAAATGCCGCCACCAGGGCCAACGTCAACAGGGCCAGCGGCGGGACCAGCAAGTCCAGGGTCATGGCCAGCAGATTTCCGTTTCCCTTGGCCATCGACTCCACCAACAACTTGGGCGTATCACCCAGGATTACCCCCAAGTGGCCATGTTCCCAACGCGTACGCTGAGTCGTCAGGCCCTCTTCGCTGCGCGGAAAATAACTGGTCACCAGCGCATCGGGGCAAAACAGCGGCGGTTTGCCGCTCCGGCAGAAATCCAGGCCCATCTTCAGATCTTCGACAATGTGGCCGCTGGCCAGATCGATCAGCGGCAGATCCCGCCAGGCGAAAGCCATTCCCGTGCCCATCAATTGGCAGGGCAAACCGAGCCGGGCCCAACCTCGCGGGCGCACCCGATTCTTCACGCACCAGGCAAACTCGGCAATTTGCACTTTCAGCCCGGAACCTGCGGGAGCACGCATGAGATTCAGCGATTGTGTGGGTCGGCCCGAGTCGATGCAGCAGGTGGCCAAGCGCTCGACAAAGCCATCGCTGATCTGGCAGTCGGCATCGACAATGATGATGACGTCCGGCGCGACGCTCGCCAGGTGACGGACTCCGAAGTCCAGCGCATACCCCTTGCCCCGTTGCCGGTCATTGCTGCGCTCCACCACTTCGGCGCCCGCCGCCCGTGCCAGCGCGGCGGTGTCGTCGGAGCAGTTGTCCGCCACCACCAGCAGGCGATCCCCTTCCAATAGCTGCGGCCCAATCGTCTTCAAGGTCGCGACGATGACCGAGGATTCATTGTGCGCCGGCACCAACACCGCGACCCGTGGCCGCGAGGATTTCGCCGATGGCAGCGTCCGCGCCGGCAGCCAGGCCAGCAACACTTGGACGAACAGCACGCACACCGGGAGGACGATGAGGATCAACAGTCCGCTGAACAGCCAATTAAACAAGGTGATCATGCTTGCGCCCTGAACAGGTGAGCCAACTTGGTGGCTTCGGTATCGATATCGTGTCGTTCCAGCACCCGTTGATACGCCGCCTCGCCCATGCGTTGCAAGACGTCGGCAGGTTGCGCCAGGCAATCGGCCAGCGCCGCCGCCAGCTCGTCGACGTCGCCAGCGGGAAACAACCAGCCGTTCTCGCCCTGGCGCACCAGCTCGGGAATGCCCGCTACGTAGGTCGTCAGAACGGGCCGACGCAAGGCCATGGCTTCCATGATGACCACCGGCAAACCCTCGGCGAAGCTCGGCAAGACCATGGCCCGCGCCGCCAGTATTTCCGCGCGCACCTGATCGCTGCTGATCCAGCCGGTGATTCGCACCTGGGCCTGCAATCGGTACTGTGCGATCAGCGCTTCGATCTGCTCGCGCATCTCACCATCGCCCGCCAGCACGATCTCGAACGCCACGCCCTGTGCCGCCAGGATGCGGGCGGCCTCAAGCAACAACAATTGGCCCTTCTGCTCACACAAGCGCCCTACGCAGACCAGCCGGGGCGCGGACGGCACGGCCACCGCCGGCACATTGTGAAACGCCTGTTCCAGTCCACAATGCACCACTTTGACCTTTGACCAATGTGCATGATCCACCCAGCGAAACAGCTGGCTGCGTCCATAAGCGCTGATGGCCGCGACAAACGCTGCACGCCGCACTTTCTCGCCCAAATGAATGAACTGCGGTTTGTCGAATTCTTCCGGGCCATGCACGGTAAAACTGTACGCCGGCCCGCCAAGCGCGCTGGCCAGCATCACCACCTCGGTGGAGTTGGTGCCGAAATGCGCGTGCACATGCCTGGCGCCAAACGCCTGCAACCAGGTGAGCAGGCGGCACGCCTCAAGCAGGTAGACCAGATGGTAAGGCCAGGAGCGATCGGCCCGCCGCCCCATGCGCAGCGCTAACCCCAGCGCCGAAAAGAAGCGTCGCGGCTGGGCGCGCAGTACCTGCAGCGCAGGCGCCAACAAGCCTTTGACGCCGTCCTGCAGCACGTAGCGGGTTTTATCGCGTTCAGACACGTCTTCGGCATCCACCAATTCGGCATCCCAGCCCCGCAGGGCCACGCGCTGTACCTCGAAACCCTGGCGCTCCAGGGCCAGGATCTCGCGACGGATGAAGCTATGGCTGACCTTGGGGTATTGATTGATGAAATAAGCGATGCGCATGGGAACCCGGCTCAGTGGTCAGTACGGAGGGTGGTGACGGCAGGTACTTGCGCCGTGGTGCAGGAACCTTGAGCGCGATTCGCTGCATGGCAACCTTTCAGTACCTGATCCACTTGCGCAAAGGTGCTGTCCAGAAGCTCATATCGCCTGCGGTACATGGCCCGTTTTTTTGAGGCTATGGCGTCAAGCGGCTTTCTGGACGGGGCCATGGGTATCTCGAAAAAGTCTTCGCGCTCCGACGGTGTGGCACCATGCTCCAACCATATCGAATCATAATCAGCCAACAGCTCCTGAGCCTTACTGGCGCCAAAATACGGATGACGATGGTGACGGTATCCATCGCCGACGGCATACATTTTCTGGACGCCGATATGGGTCGCGATGTACTTGATGACTTCAATCAAGAAGCTTCTCGGTCGCAGGCCTTCGAAATCCTTGGTCAGGTCCCTGTAGATGCCCAGGGATTTTTCACTCTCGACGCCTTTGTGTATCCCCTGCACCGCGCCGATGAACAGACAAAGCGCACCCTCCACACGACACAAGGTGAAAGCGATCGAGGCGATGCGCAAATCCTCCTGAAACAGGTTCAGCACCAATTCCCCTTCGCGCATGAACCAGATCGGGCGATCCAGAACCAGGGAACAATGGGCAGAAAACGCCGACAGATCGCTCAGTACCAGCCTGTCGTCCCGCCCATAGAGCAATAACTGCGGACAGCTTTTTGTGACCACTTCGTAATGCGAGGCCAATACCCCGAGTCGGTCCCCGGCACTCCAGCTTTTACTGATGTAGGGCCAATGAACCACCCCCAGGCAATCTGCGCCGAGTCGCTTGAAACCCGCCTCGCCCAGAGCACTCGACATGCGCGACAAAAACAACTTCAGTTCGGCCCGGTTCTTCGCCACCTGCACCAGCATCTTGAGTTTGTTTTTCAACGCCCTGGGGGAATACCCGGCATGTAACGAAAACATGCTTTTCAGTGCCAGCCAATCACTCATAGAAGTCTCACTTGTATTCGATCAACGCCGACTTGCCGGCGCCGAATCTGTTCAATAGAAACTTTATTTGCCCGAACATTTCGGGAAATTTCCCTAGTACGAGAAAGAAAGCCAGCAGCCATTTTTTGCCCGTCGATGCTTGACCTCGACGGGCCAGGCGCACGACTTGCAGCGGATAAACCAACAACACCAACAGCCCGAACCATCCCGCCATCAGGCTGACAAGCACCGTCGCCAGCGGGATTCCCAACCCCCAGAACCAGGCACGGCGCGACTCACGCCGCCAATGCTGCTCCGGCGTGGCGCCATGTAAAAAAGCGCCCTCGGCAAAGGCGTAACCACCGCGCAGGGTGCGCCGCCACCATTGGCCGAAGCGAGTCATGGCCGCATCGTGCAAGGTCATTTCTTCAGCCAGACGCCAGACTTTCCAGCCCTTGGCGCGCAGTCGCACACATAATTCCGGCTCTTCACCGGCAATCAGATCCGGACGAAATCCAGACACCGAGGTGAAGGCGTCGGCCCGCATCAGCGCATCGCCACCACACGCCCTGGCCTCGCCTATCGGCGTGTCCCATTCCAGATCACACATGAAGTTATATATCGAATGTTGCGGATAACGTTCACGGCGCCGTCCACAGACCACCGCCACCTGCGGCTGCGTATCCAGAAAGGCCTGCGCCCGGGGCAGCCAGCCAGCGACGACCTCGCAATCACCATCGACGAACTGCACATAACGCACTTGCGGCAATAAACGTTGCACGCAGGCGAATCCTTCGTTGCGCGCACGCGCAGCGGTGAAGGGAATCGCCATGTCCAGCTCAACCACCTCGACGCCGAGCCCGCGCGCCATCTCCACGGAACCATCGGTCGAGCCGGAATCGACATACACAATCTGCTGCGCCATACCGAGCAGCGAAGCCAGGCACCGCTGCAATCGCGGCCCCTCATTGCGACCGATCACAACGACGCCGATGCCGGTGGCCATGGCGTTCAAGAGCATTCCCTGGCGGGTGCGCCCTGCCGGGTCTTGATCGTCGCAGGCACCCCCACTGCAATCGAGTTATCCGGTACATCGATCAGCACCACGGCATTGGCCCCGATCACCACATTGTTGCCAATGCGTATATTGCCCAGCACCTTGGCACCGGTGCCGATGTCGACATTGTTGCCGAACACCGGGGCAATCGGATCGTTGACGTTCTTGAGCCCCACGACCACGCCGTTGCGAATACGGCAGTCATCGCCGAACTGCGCATAACCACTGATCACGATGCCGCCGAAATGGTCGATGACGAAGTTGCGCCCGACCACCACCTCGCACGGCAATTCAATGCCCGTGATGATCTGCACGAATTTGAAGAGCACTTTGTAGATAAAGGAAAATACTTTGCGCAATGGCGCGGGACGCACGCCGTAGCGCCAGCGTCCGAAGCGATAAACCAACATCACCCAGAAACCCTGGGCGGCCCAATCACCCGCATATGCACGCAAGTCCGCACGTATGTTTTCGAACATGGTTTATCTACCGTGTTGGTTGGGTTGCGAGTTTTGTTTCACCCAGCAGCGCCCAGGTCACACGCGCATGCTGCCAGCATGCCCCGATGGCGGCACGGCCGCGTCCCTTCAACAGTGCCTTGAGCGCCAGAATCAGATCGCCCAGGCTGACCAGCAGCATGTGCCCGGCCAGCCCGGACAAACCGTGATGTTTGCGGAAATACAACAGCTCGCTTTCGATTTGCAACTTGGGAATTTGTCGACTGGCCGTGTTGAGCTCGTCGACGGACTTGGCGCTTTCACCACCGATGTGCACCACGGTGGTATGCGGGTAATACACCACTTTCCAGCCCGCCTGCTTGACCCGTTTGCAATGGTCGACCTCTTCGTAATAGAGAAAGTAGCGCGGATCGAACAGGCCAACCTTATCGATGACTTCGCGTCGGATCAGGTAGTAACACCCCGGCACCCAGTCGCATTCACGTACCGAGTCATGGTCCCAGGTCATGTCGTCGACCTTCTTCACGCCAGGGAAAAAACGCTCCAGCCCGGTGCGTGCCAGGAAGACATTCAACGGCGTCGGAAAATAGCGGCAGGAGGGTTGCAAATCACCCTCACGCCCGACCAATCGAACGCCCAGGACCCCGCAATCCGGATGAGCCTCCATGTATTCGAGGGTCTTGCTCAGGGTGTCGGCGGCAACGAAGGCGTCGGTGTTGAGCAACAACGCGTACTTGCCTTGCAGGTGTTCAACGAGTTGATTGTTGGCACGACCAAAACCGACATTCGTATGATTGGCCAGTTGCAATGCCTCTGGACAAACACTGGCCAGACGCTCCAGCGAATTATCCGCAGAGGCATTGTCCACCACCAGATAACGCGTGCGTTGCGTGTCGTTTGACTGACGCAACGCATTAAACATCGGCTGCAACAAAGAGGCTGTGTTGTAGTTAACGACCAATACATCGAGGTCGGCACTAACCATTGGGTTGTTCGCCAAAAAAATACTCTGCGCGCATCGCCTGCAGCTTCGGTTCCAGTTCCGGGTCAAACAAACCGTCCCGATTCTCGATCAGGTCAATCCATGGGTACTCGGCGCAACGCTCTTTGATATTTTTCACCAGCGTTTCCATCGTACAGATAACCCTGGCTGGATTCCCCCCGACCACCATCCCGGGCGGAACGTCTCTCAATACAACAGCGCCGGCGGCCACCACCGAATCAGGACCAATCGTTACGCGCGGCATGACGATGGCACCGTGGCCGATAAAGGAATTGGCACGGATATCGACGCCGCCGACAGAGTCGAGCTTCGTTCCGTCACGCGCGTTGATGACATGGACGATGCCATCGTGGCCGAATATTGTGCAGTCGGATAAACCTACGTTGTCACCGAGTCGAAGCATCGCCGGGTCGGTGATGTTGCACCCCAGGTTGATCCAGGCGCCTTTGCCGACGGAGTGCAGTCCTCCCCATCGCCCCATGTGCTGGGCCCATTCATACCCGTCAGGTTTACAAAACTTTTTATAGAGTGAGGTGCCACGCCCTGTTGTTCTGGCGTAATGAGCAATAGCGCGTTTTAGTAGACCAATCATCCTGTCAGCCTCAAATTCAGCGATATACATCTGTGCCAGGGTTCATACACCCTGATTCTTTATTACCACTACTCTAAGCGTAGCCCCCTCCTAAAAAATCAACTCGGAAAATCAATAAACTCTCCTGTTCCGGAATACCTTCCCACTGCGGGGCCCATTTCCTGGTTGAGATGATCGGCCAGCCTCAGCGCCAGTTGCAGCAGGGGCATCGTCGGGTTGCAGGCACCGCCGGTAGCGAAGACGCTGCTGCCCGCCACGTGAAGATTCTCGACCCCGAACACCTTGCAGTTTTCGTCGACAACGCCAAATTCAGGCGAGGCCGCCATCCGTGTGGTCCCCATATGGTGGGCATGGGGATTGACCTTCAGCGGCAAATCGACGTCATAAACGCACGCATCCAGCTTGACGAAACCCAGCCCCGTGTCGGCAAAACACTTGGCCACTTCGAGCCCTATGGACTTGACGGTATTTCTGTCTACCGGGGTCAGTTCCCAGTGAATGTTAACTTTTTTCACGCCCAACGCATCGCGCTCTTCGAGTAACACGATGCGGCTATTGGGGTTGGGGAATTGCTCGATCAGCGTGCCGAGTACCCCGTCCCCCGGGCAATCGAATTTGGTAATGAACTCGATCTTGCGCGCCGCCCCGATGTCACAGATGAGATTCTCGAAAAAGTCCTTGATCGCCGCCGTTCGCCCATAGGCTTTCACCTCGGATACAAGCGAGGCCGTCACATTGCCCTTTCCCGATTCGTGTTCCTGCACGAAGGCATCCGTCGTGAAGTACTGCCGGGCATCGGTACCCTGCCCGTCCTTCAGAATGAAAGTGCCCATTTCCACGTTCAGATGTTCCATGAAGCATCTGCCGACAAATCCATCCTTCTTTACGATACCGCCAGCGGAAAGGGACTCACTGTTGAGCAGTTGCCTGGCATTTTCGATCGCGCCCGTTGCCAGAATGAAGTGCCTGGCCCTGACTCGCTCATGATGCAACTGGTAGTCCGACACGAGGATCGTCTCGATGCGGCCGGTCTTGCTATCGAACTCCAGGTCGACGCAGTTGCAGTTGATGAAGACATCGAGCCCTTCGGTCTCATTGAGCTCCTTGGCATATTTCTGTGCAAATCGCGTTGGCGGGCTGAGCAGGAATCGGTCAGCTTCGAAGTCTTTGCCATCCAGATTGGCATTGATTGCCTTGAATCCGGAGTTCGGCGGGAGATCGACAATCTCCATGGCCGCCGCCAGATTGCGCTCGATCTCGGAAAACGCGATGGGCCAGCCGGGCAGGTCCACGGGAGGACCCACGGCAAAGTCCGAGCGCTCGAATGGACGGCATCGTCCGGCCCAGTGATTGGAGGTACCGCCCAGAAAGCGCAGGCGTGTTTCCTGTGCGTAGACTTCAAGGCCTGTCGACGGGCACTGGTAGAGATTCTGCGAAACCGGTGAATACTCGTGCCCACCGCCTTCGATAAGCACGACATGCCGCCCATTACCGGCTAAACGCAAGGCCAGCGTAATGCCGGCCGGCCCTGCGCCGATAATGCAGATGTCATAGTGATCGCGGAGTTCTTTCTGCGATTGGTAATCTTTGATCATGATTGTGCTTGCCGAAAATGCTGGGCAGGCAACACCCATCCGTTGATCACAACAAATTCCGATTTGGCGGCGGCAGGCCGGGCAACCGCTTCGGAAAATCCAAAAGCGAGCCCCCCGAGACTCAATAGGGCAAACGCCTGAAGGAAGCCTCTGCGCCCCATCACAGAGGTATTCAAATCAGTTTCTCTCATGATTCAAAGCTCCACGACATCGAGATTGCATTGGAATTTCAACTACATACCAAGGCCACAATTCATTGGCGCCAACCATCGATACCTCAATGGCGACGTCGTGCCACAGCGATGGATTCAACAAGAGAGACAGATCAAATCAAAGCCACTTGGCAAGGCCCGTCAATAGCTCCCCGCACAAAGCCCCCACAGCAAGCATAGGCAACACCACAAGCTCGCGCTTGAGGCTGAACAACCCCAGACGATAGTTCACGTAAAACACCAGGATAAGCGTAGGGAACGTATGCAGGGCGACCCCCCAGATCGCGTACTTGACCCCGCCGATGGCCAGCAGCAAAGGCACCAGCACCCACAACGAGACCACGCGAATAATGTTGTCCATGGCCTGGTATTTGGTGTGCCCCAAGGCAATCCAGATCTGATTCGCCACCAGGTAGCGCATGGTGAAAAAGGAGAGTGAGAGGATCGCCAGCATGTCGCCGGCCTGGGCGTAACGCTCATCGTACAAAACCCTGATGAGCAGTGGGCTGCCGGTCAGGAACAGTCCGCAGAAAAACAGGCAGGCGAGATCGAACATCATCTTCAAGCGGAAGTACAACGCGTGGAGCCGTGCGGTGTCATGGGTTCTTGAAGCCTCACTGAAGGCTGGCAGAGCCACCGCCCCGACTATCCTTTGCAACCCAAGCTGAACGGCTCCCAAAATCAGTACGGCGATAGAGTAAACGCCCAGTTCACTGGCCGTCATGCTGCCACCGAACCAGACACGGTCGCCGTACATGGCCAGCACGCCCACCGCCGATGACAACAGGATCCAGCGACCAAAGCCGACCAACTCATCGAGCGCAGCACGTTCCCACCTTAGACGGTTGGACGGGCCCTCGAACCAGATATGCCCCAGCAACGTGTTGACCAGCGATTGCACCAGACCGGCAATCACCAGCGACCAGATGGACCGGGTGAGGTATCCGACCACCAGCATGACCAACAGCCCGACGACCTGGGAGGCAAACTCGGTGAGTACCACTTTCTTTTGCTGGAAGGCGCGCACTGCCAGGTCGACTTTCGTCGACTGAAAACCAACGATGATTGCCGAGAAACCGGTCACGGCCAACACCAGCGGCAACTCGGGTGCGGCGTAGGTGGAATTGACCGCCCAAAGATTGAGGCTCTGCGCAAACCAGGCGAGGGCTGCGAGCGCAAGCGTTGAAGCGAAGAGGATAAAGCCACGCAGGATTTGCACGGTCCAGATGGTATTGAGAAACACCGGATCGTCGCCACGCGGGCTCTGAATGATGTTCTGGCGCAAGCCGACATCGGACAGTAAATGCAGTACCAGCGAAACGGTGATGGCGATCAGCATGATGCCGAACATCTCCGGCATCAGCAGACGGGCCATTATCAGGTTGCCGCCCAAGCGGAAGACTTGTGATGTGACCAGAGCCCCCAGATTCCAGACCCCAGCAGAGATTGCTCGCCCACGAAGGCGGGATGATGGCGAGAAATCAGCTAGCGACATAACATCAACTCCGGACTCAATGGCACGAAAGGTACTATAGTCGCATTTGGCCATTCCACTAGCCTTCGCTCATCAATCAATAAGTCCAATCGCCCATGCCTGAGCACTTACGAGCGTTAATCGTCATTCTGGTCCTTGCCGGCGTTGTGTTTTTCATGGCGCGCCGGCCGGCAGAAGACCTGATCCCCGACCGACACTTCACGCGTCGGCGCAATCTGTGGTTCGCATTGACGCTACTGGCCTTTTTTGCGCACAGTTTCTGGCTGTACGCCGGCATCGCCGCGATCATTTTGACCGTCGCGCAGAAACGCGAACGTAACCCTGTCGCGCTGTTTTTCATGCTGCTGTTTCTCATGCCGCCATCGGGAGCGGAGATTCCCGGCTTCGGCGTGGTCAACTATTTCTTTGTCCTTAACCATGTTCGCCTGCTGGCGTTTTTTGTGCTGCTGCCAGCTTTTCTGGCGCTGCGCCGGCGACCGGACACCCTTCCTTTCGGGCGCACCTGGCCTGACAAACTGTTGGCCGCCAACATCGTGCTGACAAGCCTGCTTTATTTGCGCGATACGACCGCCACCGACGCATTGCGCCAGACGCTTTATCTGTTCATCGACGTGTTTCTGCCCTACTACGTTGCCAGCCGAGCGCTGAGGACCCTCAGCGACTTCAAGGACGCTCTGTTTGCATTTGTACTCGCCGCCATGGTGATGTCGCTTATTGGCCTCTTCGAATACTCCCGTAACTGGCTGCTCTACAGCGGGCTGAACAACGCCCTGGGCATGCAATGGGATATGTCCACTTACCTGACTCGCGGCGGCTCATTACGCGCCAGCGTCACCACCGGACAGGCCATTGCGCTGGGCTTCGTCATCAGCGTGGCCTGCGGGATGTACCTGTACTTGCAGGAAGATGTACGCAGTCGGCTGCAAAGAGGCCTGGGCGCGCTGTTGCTCGCCGGTGGGCTGTACGCGCCGCTGTCGCGGGGTCCCTGGGTCGGTACCGCCGTCATGATCGTCGTGTTCATCGGCACCGGTCGCAAGGCCGTCAAACGCCTGATGCTGCTGGCGCTCGCCGGAGTTCTAGCCCTTCCGTTGCTGGCCGTCGTACCGGGCGGACAAAAAGTGCTCGATCTGCTTCCTTTCATCGGCACGGTGGAGACCGAGAACATCACGTATCGGCAACAGTTGATCGATAACGCCGTGATCGTTATACAGCGCAACCCCTGGCTGGGCTCATTCGATTACCGCAGCACACCGGAAATGCAGTCCTTGACCCAGGGTCAGGGGATCATCGATATCGTGAACACCTATATCGGCATAGCCCTGTCGGTGGGTTTGATTGGATTGATGCTGTTCGTGTGTTTTTTCGCCGCAGTTCTGCTTGGCATCCGCAAAGGGATGCGCTCGTTCTCCAACAAAGATGAAGAGGCACGCCGACTTGGGCGTGCACTCCTGGCGACACTGGCCGGGATCCTGATCACCATCGTGACCGTCAGCAGTATCACCGTCATCCCCGTGGTGTATTGGTCGATAGCCGGACTGGGCGTGGCCTACGCGCAGATGGCCCGCAGACTCAGGCAGACCTCGACGGCGGTCACGGCGAGTGCCCATCTCCAACTCAGGTAGCCCCATGATCCCATTGCTCCGACGTTCCCGGATACTGCTCGCGTTCCTGCTGTTTTTCGCTATTTGGCCGCTTCGTACCTGGGCGTCGGGCTGGGTCGCCAGTGTGGATGAGCGCAACGGCCTGCCCACGCTGATGCGCGGTGGCAGCCCGGCGGTTACCACGACATTTTCGTTCTTCGGGAGGAGCTGGGACTGGACGTATCTGCAAACCGAATTCAAGACCAACGGACCTTATCGGTACACCCTCGCGGGTAAAAACACCGCGCTGGATTTCGACTTGAATGCGCAGATTCAGAAGCAAGACCCGCAATCGTTGACCTGGAAGTTTGCCCTGGATGCTCGCAGCATGAAGTCGGACTTGTCCGGTGGCGGCATCGTCTTCAACTTCGACCCCTCACTGTTCGCGGGAGAAATGGGCCCGCCCGCTTTGCTGCCCGACAACCGCGGCTGGTCCTGGGGCAATGCGCAGGGGCGACGCATCGAAATGCGTTTCGAGCCCGCGCTGGCAGGCGTGTACTTTGAACCGGGCGATCAATCGGAGGTGCGTGCCTTTTTCTACAAGAACACGATCAAACCTGGCCGCCAGGAGTTCACCGCCACCTTGAGCGTTTCCGGCGATGTGGCGATCGGCCCCACCAGTAGCGAGCGCTTCGGACTGACGGACCCCAAGAGCTGGCCCACTGACAAGCTCGACTGGAAAACCTCGCCGGTCGATCTGTCCTTTCTCAATGCCGAGGAAAAACCTGCCGGCAAGCGCGGATTCGTCAAAGCCTCCGGCGAACAATTGCTATTTGCGGACAACACCCCGGCGCGCTTCTGGGGTACCAACCTGTCGGCCTATACGCTGTTCGCCACGCCAGACGATGCCATCAAGCTGCAGGCCAAACGGCTGTCGGCACTGGGCTTCAATCTCGTACGACTGCACCACCATGACTCGCCGTGGGTGCTCCCGAACATCTTTGGCGACAGCCGGATCACGCGCAGCACCCAGGAACTGAGCCCGCAGTCGCTGAAAAAAATCGACTGGTGGATCAAGTGCCTGAAAGACGAAGGCATTTATGTGTGGCTCGATATGCACGTCCAGCGAGCTCTTTTGGAAAAGGACAACATTTACGGCTTCGATGAATTGCCGAAAGAAGAGCAGAACTTTGCCTATCTCAAGGGCTATGCCTATGTGAATCTCACCATTCAGAAAGCCATGAAGCGCTTTACCGAAGACTACCTGACCCATGTGAACCCCTACACCGGCCTGGCCTACAAAGACGACCCGGCGATCGCCGCCGTACTGATCACCAACGAAAACGACCTCACCCACCACTTTGGCAACGCCCTGTTACCAGACAAGAACGTACCGAAGCACAACAGCGTCTACATGGCGGAGGCCAAAGCCTTTGCCAACCAGCACAATCTCTCCGCAGACCAGACCTGGCGCTCCTGGGAGCCTGGTCCCTCCAAGCTGTTCCTGAACGACCTGGAACGACGTTTCAACGTCGATATGATCGAGCACCTGCGTGGCTTGGGGGTGAAAGTCCCCATCGCCACGACCAGCACCTGGGGCGGCAACAGCCTGAACTCCCTGCCCGCCCTTACCGTCGGCGACGTCATCGACGTCCACAGCTACGGCGGCGCCGGGCAGATAGAAAAAAACCCACTGTACAGCGACGGCATCGTGAACTGGATCGCCGCCGGCCAGGTCGCGGGCAAGCCCTTGACCGTCACCGAGTGGAACAACGAGCCCTTCCCGACGCCAGACCGTCACTCGCTGCCACTCTATATCGCCGGCACCGCCAGCCACCAAGGCTGGGATGCACTGATGCAATATGCCTACAGCCAGGAGCCACTGGGCGGCGAAGGGATGAGCGCCAGCAACTGGCACGCCTATAACGACCCCGCAATGCTGGCCACCCTGCCTGCCGCCGCCTTGCTGTATCGCCGTGCAGACGTTCACGAAGCAACGACGACCTATGTCTTTGCGCCGACGCCAGGCACCCTGTTCAACCAGATGATCACACCGGCCAACTCTGCTCTACTGCGCACCGCCATGGAGAAAGGCAAGCTGGAAATCGCGATGCCGCCGACACCGGAATTGCCCTGGTTGCAACAGAGCGTTATCCCGAGCAATGCGCAGGTGTTTCATGACCCCGGGCAGTCGCTGCTGGACGCCAATGCCAACGAATCCACGACCGACACGGGTGAACTCAAGCGCAACTGGAAACAAGGTGTCTACACCATCAATACGCCGCGCACCCAGGCCGCTACCGGCTGGATCGGCGGCGAGTCGATCAGCCTGGGCAACATTCAGGTTCAAGTGAAGACCCTCAACGCCAGCGTGGTGGTGCAGAGTCTGGATGAAGCACCTTTGGGCCGGTCGCAGAATTTGATGATATCCCTGGGCACTCGGGCCATCCCCCAAGACAACGACAAAACACCGTTTTACGTTGAGCCCCTCGAGGGCACGCTGACCCTCCAGGCGCCGCAGGGTTTGACACTGTTCACTCAAGGCATCATGGGGCAAATGAAGAAGCTGCCCGCGACCTATGCCGATGGGCACTACAAGATCAACTTCGACGGCTTGCAGGCGTCGAACTGGTTGTTTTTGAGAAAGGGCGACGCGAAGTCAAACCCTGTCGAGACAGCCGCATCCCCCTCCTCCACCCGCCAATAATCGGCCAGTCAACCTGATTGAACAAAGCCTTGCGGCGTTGTTCAATCAGGACTGTTCAAAGGCGGTCAAAGTCAAACGATGGTACATAGCCTGCGCCGAGCAGATGTGGACATTGAGACGGCATGAACTCATCACTTAACAAGTCTTCCGAGCCTTTATACTTATCCGTGAAAACACCCGTGATATTTAAAAGCGTATGTGGAAAGGAAGATATGCTGATCTTCTGACTCTCCCTGTCCTTCAGTTTTGAAAGCGTCAGGGATTGCTGACTTGAAAGATTGGGCGATGCCCAGATAAATGCCGACACCGAGAGATCATGTTTATTACCAATCCCATGCCCCAATAACCCTTGACTGTCATCCATCATATTCTCACCATGATCCGACGCATAAAACAGGACAGCAGCTTTCCCGCTTGACTCCAACGCACCAATAAACGCATTCAAGAGCCAGTCCGTGTACAGGATAGTATTGTCATACTCGGCGGTAATTTTATCCTTCATGCTGTTTGTTGCAGGCTTGAACTGATCAAAGCTTGCCGGGTATCGACGTGAATACTCGAAATGGCTCCCCTTGATATGAATAAATATGGCTTTCTTTTCCGTGTCTTTTTTCTGCAGTATTTTTTCATACTCCGAAATCAATGCGCCGTCGTAACTCCTCTAAAAATATTGACGGTATTGAGCTTCTGCAGCGATGTTCGGAATGATTCCGCCAAAACTATCCACTTCCTGTACAGACAACCAATACGTCATGTACCCGGCTGCACGATAGATACCCACCAATGATTTTGTCGACGCAATAGTGTCCCAATCCGATATCGGATCAAGGCTCAGCATTGAAGGAACCGCGTACGAAGTATAGGGAGCCGTGGTACACATTTTTTTGAATTTGAAAATCCCCGTCTGTTTGTCGAGATAGGGGGTCGTTTGTTTGTCATAGCCATAGAGCGACCAGCTGTGTGGCCGTGATGACTCGCCAATCACGAACACAACGGTGTCGATATTCGATTGATCCGACAGGCGGGTGATGTTCACTTCATGTTCTCGACGTCGCTGGATAAATGTCCCCGAGTTCGAATACAAGTCTGCAGTCAGCCCCAATTGCGACAAATAACCTATGGGTATGCTTTGATCTTTTGCCAGGAGATCCATGACCGCAGATTTCCCGAAAGAATTCATCTTGACGGTTTTATAAAAATACGCCCCATACCCCAGCAGCAAGGCGCTAAAGACCAAAAGAAAAATACCGTTTTTCCTGTACAACGTGCGCTTGTACAGCCCTGCCAATCCCACCCCGTAAAACACTATGAAAATCAGCAGAGCGATACTGATGGACCGCCAATAAGTCGGCAGAAAATCGCTCGCCTCCTTGTAATTGGTCAAGCCAACGAACACGTAAGCCGCTGTCAATCTCGAGTTGAAATTCAACACCAGAAAAAGATCAACCGTCGCGACCAGATAGAACGGCAACAGAATGACGTGGACCCTGAATTGATTGGACGAAACAAACCGAATAGCCAACAGCCATAACACCGACATGGCAATCGTGTAGAAAACCAGCAAGTCAATTTTCGAATATCGATAACTCGTGATTAGTTTAATGGTCAGCGGCGACAGCAAAAAGGCCCACAGCACCAGATTCGGCCATTCGGCCATTCGGCCTTTAACACCTTTAATGAGCATTCGGCAATTTTTGGGTTTTTTTTCATTTTATAATTATTCTCGTGAAATACTCACTTGCCGCCCCAAGGGAGATGTAATCAACGCCCTCGGATCCCATGCCCCGCAGCAATCGCTCGCCTGCCCAGGCTGGGCGATTGCAAGAGATCAATCAACAACTCAACAACAGGTGCGTACTCAATGACACAAAACGTACTATAGTCGCCTTTAGCCATTTCCATTCGCCGTCGCTCATAAAACCAGGCGTTGGACAGGTTGTTTTTGAGCAAGGCGTCACAGGGCAAAGCACGGCCAAACCCTGTTAATGCAACTCAACGGCTAAATTACTTAACATAGTGCTCAATTGAAACGCGCTGACGTTCCAATCTGTGCTTGCATTGAAATAGTTTCCAGGAGTTCGGAGATCAGGATGAAATTTTTGGTGGTGGGTGGCGCGGGCTATATCGGCTCACACATGGTCAAGCAACTTCTGGCTGCGGGCCACGATCTGGTGGTGGCCGACAACTTCTCGACGGGCCACCGCAGCGCCTTGACGGGCGGGCAACTGGTTGAACTGGACATCGCTGATGTGCAGGCGCTGGACGCTCTGTTTGCGGAGCACCGTTTCGATGCCGTGTTCCACTTCGCTTCCTTTATACAGGTGGGCGAATCCGTCACTGAACCTGCCAAGTATTATCAGAATAACTTCGCTGCCACGCTGACACTGCTGCAAGCCATGGTGCGTGCTGGGGTCAAGCATTTCATTTTCTCTTCGACCGCCGCCGTGTATGGCAACCCGGTGTACGTACCCATCGACGAAGAACACCCCAAGGCCGCGATCAACCCGTACGGGCGCAGCAAGTGGATGGTGGAGCAGACGCTTGAAGATTTTGACCGTGCATACGGTCTCAAGTCGGTCTGCCTGCGCTATTTCAACGCCGCCGGGGCAGATCCTGAAGGACAGTTGGGTGAACGCCATGAACCGGAAACCCATCTGCTGCCACTGATCCTGCAAGCCGCCTCGGGCCGGCGCACATCGATCACCGTCTATGGCCGCGATTACGACACCCCTGATGGCACGTGCATTCGCGACTATGTCCACGTTACCGATCTCGTCGCGGCTCACGCACTGGCCGTGGATTACCTGCTGGAGGGGGGAGCCAGTACCGCGTTCAACCTCGGCAACGGCCTGGGTTTCTCGGTGCAACAAGTGATCGACACCGCGCGCCGGGTGACTGGCCAGGATATCTGCGTCAACGATGCACCACGCCGTGCCGGCGATCCACCACGTCTTGTGGCCGATCCGGGACGGGCCAATACCCTGCTGGGCTGGACACCGAGATTTGCCACGCTTGAGCAGATTGTGACGCACGCCTGGAACTGGGAGTGCAAGCATCCCTGGCATTGAAAGCAGGCGCTGACGCAAAACGCCGAGCGCCTGAAGGTGAGCGCTAGTAGTAAGAGCGGTTTTGGGGTTCGGCCTTGTTCAGCACCGTGCCAATCAGGTTGGCGTTTGCCAGATGATGCAGGCTTTCCTCGATCTCTTTCTTGCTGTTCATCCCGTTGGCGACCACGAGCAAAACGCAATCGAATTTCGGCAAGACCGTAATCACATCGTCCGAACTCAACACCGGCGGCAAGTCGAAAATCACGATACGCGAGTTGTAGCGCTCGCGAAGATCGCTGATCAAATGGCTCACGGCGGGCGATGACAGCACCTCCGTGGACAACGGAATCGGCTCTCGTGTCGGCAGGACCACAAAACGCGGCAAGGTCGGGTTGACCAGCACGTCCTGCAGTTCGGCTTCATCGGCCAGCAACTCATTGAGCGATTTTTCCATCGGAAGGCCGAGGCAGGCACCCACCTTCGGACGCCGCAAATCGAAGTCCACCAGCAACGCCGTCTTGGTGGTGTGGTGGGCGATGCTCATCGCCAGGTTGATCGCCAACACCGTTTTGCCTGAGTCCGGGGTCGGAGAAGTGATGGCAAGCGTGCGCCAGCCGTTTTCTTCCATGGCTTTCAAAACCTGCGTGCGCAGCAAATCGAAAGCCCCGCCCATGCTCGAATTCTTGTTGTAGGCCACGATGCGATTGCGCTCAAGATGGTCTGCCCTCAAGGGCACAACCTTGGTTTGCACGTAGCTGAGGGCATTGAGCGTTGCGGAATGCCCAGTCGATGTGGTCACGAGACTCGATGTCGCCGGTTGCTCGGCTTTATCGCCCGCGGGCTTGATTATTTCCATGGCTATATTCCTTATTCAAATCGCGCCAGAGCCTTAAACACCAGCAGGTCCAGAGGCATGTAGAAGAAATGCAAAAGGACCAGAAGGCATGCGATCAACACAAATCCGCAGAGGATGAGCAGTGTTCGCAATCGCTTGCGGCGCTCAAGTTCTGCCTTGGTGTGAATGTAGGGAATAGTGCCCAGTACGCGTCGACCCAGCACACTGGTCAGGGCTTCAACACCGCGTACACGCTGATTCAACATCTCCAGCAGCATCACCAGCGCACCAGCGCCTACCGGGGCGAGCACAAAGCCCATGGCAACGACTTTCTTGCGGTTGGGCCTGACGGGCTTCTCGGGCATCAACGGCGCCTCAAGAAGCACAAAGCGCTCGGCCTTGTTTTCCTGCTCCAGGCTTTCGGAGATCTTCGCCCCCATTTCCTTGGTGCGAATTTCCTCGTACTTCTTGCGAGCGTTGTCATGGTCGCGCATCAACGTGACCAAGCCGCGCTCGACTTGCGGCGTCTCCAGAATCTGCGCCTCGTAGGCGTCTATCTTGGCAAGGATTTCACGCTTTTGGTCGGCCAGCGACTTGATGCGCGCTTCCGAAGCGGCGACACGGGCCTGAGCCTTGGCCACCTCCAGACTGACGGAGCTCACCGCATTCGCCCCCGGCCCCTGAGCGGCCTCAAGTGCGGCTATCTTGCGCTTGACGGCGCGCACATCGGGATGCGCTTCGGTATAGAGCGACAGCAATCTTGTGTACTCAGCCTTGAGACTGCCCAGATCCTGCGGCTTTTCAGCTTCCGCACCCGTTGCGCCCGGCTTGCTCACGACACCGGCGCTGGCCGCGGAAACTTCCAATTCGTTGAAGCGCAACTCCTCGCGGGCAGCCTTGTAGTCACGGTCGATTTCCTTGAGCTCGGTTTCGGCGCGCGACAGCATATTCATGCGCAATTCCTGATGCTCGGGCAGCGCGTTACTGTGCGCCTGCTTGAAGTCCGCCAGACGGTTCTCCAGGGTTTCCAGTTCAACCCTGAGCTTGTCCGCTTCCTGTGTCAGGAACTCCGTCGTTTCACTGGCTCGCTCGGTGCGCTGCTTGATGTTTTCATCCAGAAACAGCGTGACCAGCTCCTTGGCAACCTTGTTCGCGATTTCTGGCTGCTTGTGCTCAAAGCCCAGGCGGAAAGCGATGGTCACCTCCCCGCGCCCCTTCACGGCAGCACTGACCAAGGAAACGCTGATTGCATTGCGCATCTCTTCGATCTTTTCGGTAACGCTCAACCGCCGGCTTTCCGAGGAAAAAAGATTGTATTTGTCGATGATCCCTTCCAGGTGCTCGCGGGTCATCACGCGCTGGCGAATGACTTCGATACGCTCGTCGGCAAAGGTATTGTTATTCGCCGCCACCAGATCGGGCGAAATCTGCTGAGACTCGACCAGAATCGTGCCGGATGACTGATAGACAGGAGGGATGTACATCGCGACCAACACGCTCACGGCAAAAATCACCGCGATACTCACGATTACCAGCACCGCTCGGTGCTTGAGTATTGCTATGTAGTCGTTGACCGACATTTCGTATTCAGAGGCCATAAATACTCACACAGCTGGGTTTCAGAGTTCGGGATAACTATAGGTCAAAGTCAACCCGACGATGTTGGCGCTGGCATCCGGCAAGCCGTCTTGCAGGCGTTCTTTGTAGGTGTAGGATAGGCGCGCAACCCAAAAAGGCGAGAGCTCTCGACTGGCCCAGACATTAAAGTTGCGCAGGGTGCTCGGCGATTGCCCCTTGGTTTTTTGCCACGAGGTATCAATGCCGGTACGGCTGAGCTCGTCGATGGAGTAGCTCCACGTACCCCGCAGATTATTCGACTCGACGAAGCCACCATTACCGTTGGCGATCGTGCTGCGACTGGCGTCGAGGGTCGTGTCAAAACGCTCACCGGCATAGTGCAGGTTGAACCCGCCCTGACCGGTGGGGCCGCTGTTACTGTCCGAAACCTGGTTGGCCCCCACATACGCCGAGACCTCGAGCTGCTCGGAGATCTTGTAGTTAAAACCGGTCGTTGGCGTGTAGCTGTTTGAGGAGGCCACCCCGGAACCCGATTTGGGCTCATAGCGTCGCACGGACAAACGCGTGAAGAGCTCGACGCGTTCACTCCAGGTGTAATTCCAGCTCAATTGGTTCGACAGTTCATCATAAGGGGTCAGCGAACCAATATCGTAATCGACGTTCGTGTATTCAACCTCGTCGATCAGCGAGCTTCTCTCCGTGACCGCAGTACGCCAGTTGCCGCCCAGCGTCGATTGTTTCTGCGTGCCATCGGTCGCAATCACGCCGGTTTCCTGAACCGCACTGGAGAGGGTCGAGCTCTCGACATAACTCGCCGTCAGCCCGTAGGCACCCTTTTCGGTATCTCGCTGCCAGCCCAGCAACAGTTTCGGGTCTTCACGATCACGAACGATGGATGTGTCAGAGGAACGAACGACATTCAATCCGAGACCGATGCGCAACTGATCAAGATCAGAGGTTCCGACGAGGCTGAAATCGGGGGCGATGATCGTGCGGGTCACGGCCTTTTTGGCGTCGTCCCCGAGAAGTACCGGATTGCTGTCGTACTCGACGGTCGAAGGCAATGCGATTGACGATTGCCAGGTGGCGGCATAGGCCACCCCCGAATACGGCAACATGAGAATGGCTGTGGCAGCCCCGGTGGTTCGTAGCATAAGAAAGCTTAACCCCAATACGTCGCGCAAGGTCAAGGCACGACCAACGTATCGCCGGCCTGGAGTTCATAGTTGGTGGACATGTCACGCCCGGATATCAGATCGCTGTAATGAACAGGGAGCACCTGCTTGTTCCGCACGACCTTGATGCCATCTTTGTCGGCGAATTTGTCGAGCCCGCCCGCCATACTCAGTACTTGCAGTACCGCCGTCGGCCCCGCCAACTGCACCGACCCGGGTTTCATCACTTTACCCTGGGCATAGACGAGATTGCCTTTGGGATCACGCACGACCACGCTGACGTTCGGGTCGGGTATGAACTCTTCCAGTTTTTTCGCAATCAGTTTTTCGACGGCCGATGTATCAAGCCCGGCTACTGCGACTCGCCCCACCAGCGGGAAGTTGATGCTGCCATCGGGAAGTACGTGCACCTCCTCCTTGAGCGTGTCTTCTCGCCAAACGGAAACAAAAACGACGTCCCCTGGATTGAGAAGGTAAGCCGCGTTATTTTCGCTGGCAGTGGTAATGCCTGACCAGACAGACAGCGCACAGAGCGCAGGTAGCAGTAAACGCAACATCGGGATCCCTCCGCCTAAGTAGCCTTGCCAGGAGTTTCACACAAAAGCGGAGTCAAATCACGCTCTTCCCTCTTATGTCCAAAAAAACATAAGAGAGCAATCGGATCGAGCTTATCGGCGGATAATTTCATCTGACACTACCTCAGACAGCGAAATTTTTTTTTATTAAACAACAACTTACAACAAAACAAATCAACCCACAGCAACTTCGTCAATTTTATTGCGTTATAGTCGCCAGCCATTTTTACTTAGCGAAAAACGGCCCCCACCCGCACCACCGCCCCCCATGTAATTTATCCAGAACAACTAACCGGAATCACGTTCAACTAATCAAACGCTATTTAGATTCAGTAAATCGACTTCAACTAAATCCCCATCAAACCCTGCAGCAGGGCCGACCGAACTTATACTTTCCGTCGATTCGCAACCATGATGAAACCAAATAGCGCGGAAGAAAATAACCAGGCGACCGCCGATAACGGTACTGCCTTCGGCTGATCAGAAACACCGGTCAAACCCGTGTCCTGGCTAGTCAAGTTTACCGCGACCCGGTCGTTGGCACTCGCCGTCATTAAACCGTCGCAAGATGAAACGTTGACACTTTCCGCCGAGCCGGAATGATGAATGACACTGCTGAATTTAGCCGATTGAGTGCCATCGAAATAGACATCGGTAACCAATGAAGGCACGCCAAGGCCGTTTCCGAAAGTAAGTAGCTCGCTACCGGAAGCCTCTTCGGGACCCGCTCCGACTTGCGACCTTAATGTATCGCAAGCGTTACTCATGCGATTATATTCATTGACAAAAGTGGTCGCCTGCGCATTAAAAACCGCCGCACCATTAACGAGCATCAGAGCCAAAACGGATTTAATGACAAGTGTCGGACGCATAGGAGAGCCTCCCTGCACAGAGGTGATTCTTTTTTTGGATGGAGGTATTTTTCTTCGGCTTGAATTGAGCGTATAAGCACATAGCCAGTACGTCAATAGCTCGTCACGATAATAAATATAAATAAAAACCGAGGGAGAATGGCGTCAAATAATCGACAGAACAAACTGCTCCGTCGCCAGACAAATGAACTGTTTGCCCGGCCATCGCCCCGCCTCGAGCATTCCTCAGCAACAAGAAACGCTCTCAAATAACTTTATTGTTATCTTCTCGAAAGTTAGCGATGGTTTCGAAAACAAACATCAAGATTTCCGTAGGTTACATGAGAAGCGATAACGCTCAAGTCGCCACAAAAAGTTGCCTTTACCCCTCACTGCGGCCTGTAGAAACCCCACTGTTCGATGCCGTCTCCCGCCTGTCAAAGCTTGTTACGTTCGTCGGCTGAGTAGATGGCGGAAAACCGACGCGGAGCTCCTTGCCTGGTTCATATACCTGATGCCAATTTGAGCTGACGGTACGCCTCCACCAGTTGATCGAGGGTGAACGCGAGATTTCGGCCACTGGGATTGGGCAGAACCCAGACCGCGGCATTGCCGAAGGTCTTGGGTTGGAGCCCCCAGGCAACGTCTCGCTGGCCCGATAATGCGCAATACGCCGCCTTACCGAGAAACGCCACGAATCGTGGCGCATGGCGCGTGATTTTCTGCTCGAAGGCCGCAGCGGCCGCAGTGAACTCATGGAAGGACAGCTGATCGGCACGCGCCGTTGGCCGTTCCACCACCGCCGTCAAACCACATCGGTACTGCAGGATCGTCCGGTCGTTTTCCGCACGCACCTCCTGCGGCGTGAAACCGGCGAGATGGAGTGTGCGCCAGAAGCGATTGCCGCGACCCGCAAAATGATGCCCTTGGGTGGCGGCCGTCACGCCTGGATTGATCCCGCAGAAAATCACGGCAAGGTGTTCGGCCAGAATATCTTCAAGTCCTTCACCCACCGCAGATCACGCTGACCGCATTGCGTGCCAGCTCCGTCAACTCCTCGCGGGATTTGCCCGCCCGGGCACGAATCGAAATGCTGTGCAGAAGGGACGCCGCGAGAACGGCAAGGGCTCCGGTGTCGACATCGCTTTTCAATTCGCCGCGATCAATGGCCACCCGCAGACGCGCTTCCAGATCGGCATCGAGCCTGCTGAGACGATCGGAAAGAACGTCGCGTATTTCCGGGTCCTCCACCGCTTCGGTTGTCGCCGTGCCGATGGCGAAGCAGCCACGGGGCTGGCCCTCGCCCGAAAAGTAAATCGACAACTGCCCCTCATAAAACCGCGTCAGCGCCTCGCGCAAGGTCAGTGCGGGGTCCGTCAACGCTTCGTGCATGGACGCCACGGCGAACTCCCAATACTGCTCAAGCGCCTTGATGTACAGCGAGTGTTTGTCGCCGAACGCCGCATAGAGGCTTGGGCGATTCATGCCTGCCGCAGTGGCGATGCTGTCGAGCGAAGCGCCGGAATAACCGGTGCTCCAGAACACACCAAGCGCTTGCTGCAGCGCTGTCTGCGGGTCATAGGCGCGAGGCCGGCCCCGGCCTTTTCCCTCTGGAACTTTATTTTGTGCCATGTCGTACAAAATCCTTGAATGAAGGTGAGTGCAGGGATATTCTTACACCATCGCACAAAATTAAGGAACCAAAAGTTCCTCGGCGTCAGGTTTGTTGAAGCGAAGCTCGAACCGGGTATTGCGGCGACGAAACAGCGGCAGCGGAGCCACCCTCCCCACTGCCCACCGGTTGGCTTTCTCACGGCAATTATCAACGTTAGGGCCACAGGCGATTTTTGCAGCTGTTAGCCCGATTTCCCGGTTAAAGGTGTATTCGATCATGACTAAACAGTTCGACATCCCGGCTTCCCAAGCCATTGAACACCCAGGACCGGCCAAAAAGTCGCTCAAGGAAAAACTGCGCCCATGGCTGATGCTCGGCGTACCCGCCCTCTTCGCGGTAGCGGGTTACACCCATTACATGGCCGGCCAGCCTTTCGTTTCGACCGACAACGCCTACGCCCGGGTGGCAAAAGCTTCGATCAACGCACGGGTTTCCGGGCAAGTGATCGAAATCGCGGTCGAGGACAATCAACCGGTTCACAAGGGCCAGGTGCTGTTCCGTATCGACCCCAAGCCCTTCCAGATTGCCGTCAACCGTGCCGAAGCACAGCTGAGCGTGGCACGGCTGCGCATCGACGGGCTCAAGGCCAGCTACCGGCAACAGCAGGCTGAATTGCAATCGGCCAAGGAATCAGCCGATTTCGATCAGCGAGAGTTTGCCCGGAAGAAGGCGCTGGTGGCCTCGGAGTTCGTCTCCCGTGCCATTTACGAACGTGCCGATACCGACGTCAAAGTCTCAAGGCAACGCATTGCCTCCATCGAACAGCAAATCGCCAGCACCGTGGTCGCCTTGAACGGCAACCCGAATATCGAAGTCGACAGTCATCCCAGCGTTCGCGAAGCCAAGGCGCAGCTCGACGAAGCGCAGTTATATCTCTCCTACGCAACGGTGTATGCGCCGGATGACGGCATCGTGGCCAAGGTCGATGACCTGCAGGTCGGCAACTATGTGAACAACAGTGCGCCAGCGTTTGCGCTGATATCCGATCACGAGATCTGGGTGGAAGCCAACTTCCGCGAAACGGAAGTCACCCATATGCGCCCCGGCCAGGAAGCGACCATTCGCATCGATACCTACCCTGATCACCTGTTCAAGGCCCACGTCACCAGCATGAGCCCTGGCGCCGGATCGGACTTCGCCCTGCTGCCACCGGAAAATGCGACCGGTAACTGGGTCAAGGTTGTCCAGCGGGTGCCGGTTCGTCTCGAACTGGACGAAGTGAACCCCGACCTGCCGCTGTATTCCGGCACCAGCGCCACGGTCAAGGTCGACACGGGCCACAGCACGCCATGGTGGCAGCCGCTTAAAGCACTGTTGACCGCAGGTAACTCCTGATGAACGCCAACGCGATTGCAACCCCGCAGGACGGTGGTGCGCGCTCGCTCAGGTTCGCCGCGCTGCTAGCGACCTACATGCAGTCGGCGAACCTGCCCTTGCCGAACTCGGCACTGCGGTTTATCCAGGGCAGCCTGTCGATGACCGACGACCAGGCCGGGTGGATATTCACCGCGTACCTCGGTGCCAGCGCCATCACCCTGCCGCTTGCACAGTGGCTTGCCGGGCGCTTTGGCTTGAAGCTCGTGTACCAGGCCGCGATCGTTCTGCTCATCGTGGGCTTGTGGCTCGCCACGGCTGCAACGACGCCACTGGAATTCGTCGGCGCGCGGATCGTTCAGGGCATTGCCAGCGGCGTGTTGGGGCCGCTCTCCATGGGGATTTCCCTGGAGACGCTGCCACCGGCACGGCGGCCGAAATTTGGCGCGGTGTTCACCGCCGTTGTGCTCCTGGGCATTGCCACCGGCCCGACGGTCGGCGGTTGGCTCAGCGAATACCACGGCTGGCGCTCGATGTTCTACGCCAGCATTCCGCTGTCGGTGTTCATCTTTCTGGTGGTGGCACTGCTGCTGGCGGAGAAAAAGGCCGAGACAAAACCGCCGTATGACTTCTTCGGCTTCGGCACCTTCACCCTGAGCATGATCGGCCTGCAAATGCTCCTCGACCGGGGTGAGCGCCTGGACTGGTTTGCCTCGACCGAGATCTGGATCGAAGCGATCGCCTTTGTGCTGGGGATGTACCTGTTTGTCGTGCACGTGCTGACCACCAAGGTGCATTTCATCAACAAGAGCCTGCTCAAGGACCGCAACTTCGTGCTGTCGACGGTGATCTTTTTCGCCCTTGGCTTCGTGCTGTTGTCGACCATGGCGCTGACCTCGCCAATGCTGGACGAAATACTCGGCTATCCGCCCGTCACCACAGGCTTGATGACGCTGCCACGGGGTGCGGGGCTTGTCGGGTCGTTCATCTTGATGAGCCGTTACTCCGACCGATACGACCAGCGCCTGTTCGTTGCGGCGGGCATTGCACTGGTGGCGTATGCCAACGGGATGATGCTCGGTTACTCGCCGTTGATGGACTGGTCGCCGGTGGCAATTGCCGGGGCAATCCAGGGCATCGGCCTGGGCATCCTGATGCCGTCGATCAGCAAAGTGGCGTTCAACACCCTCGATCCCAAGTTTCGCCCGGAAGGCACCGGTTTTTTCAATCTGATGCGCGCTTATGGCAGCACCCTGGGCGTTGCGGTCGTGCAGTTGTACTTCTTCAACAATACCCAGGCGATGCACATGGCGCGGGCCAGCAACCTGACGCCTTATCGCGCCGCCGCGCATTCGCTGGTGTCGGCCCCCTTGCCGGCGCTGGCGGGGCTCAACGAAATGATCACCGGCCAGGCCGCGTTCATTGCCGTGATCGACCAGTTCAAGATTTTGATGGTGGTGATGCTGGTGGTGAGTCCACTGGTTGTCTTTCTTCGCAAACCCGTTTCGACCCACTAGTTTTCGTGGAGTGTGCCAAATGAAATCCCGTCATCTGTTCCCAACGAAAATCAGTGCGCTGTCGACCCTGATCTTCCTGTCCGCCTGCACCGTCGGCCCTGACTTCAAATCCCCTGACGCCAGCACCTCGCAGCACTATGACCAACAGGCCGAACAGCGTCTTGGCCAGGGCGGCAACAAGCCCGGCGGACAACGCATCGAACTGGGCAAAAAGGTCGGCGGTGAGTGGTGGTCAGCCTTTCGCTCGCCAAAACTCGATCAGGTGGTGCGCCGGGCCATCGACGGCAATCTTGAACTGGTGGCCGCCGACGCAACGATCCGCCAGGCCGCCTCCTCCGTCGCCGCGGCGGAGGGCGCCCTGTATCCGCAAGTCGATTTAGGTGCCCAGGCGGGCCGCGCACGGACGCACAATGCCAAGGAGCCTTCGATCTCCAACTTCTACGCGATTGGCCCGCACGTGGGTTTCGACCTCGATGTGTTCGGCGGTAACAAGCGCCAGGTCGAAGAACAGCAAGCCTTCACCGATCTGCAGAAGCATCGCTACGAAGCGGCGTACCTGACCCTGACCGGCGATGTCGCCAGCCAGGCGTTGCTGGTGGCCTCGGCCAACGCGCAGATGCGTGCCGTCGAGAAACTGCTGGCCAACGACACCAAGAACCTCGAACTGGTGCGCATGGCCCACGCCAATGGCAGCACCACACAGATCGATGTGTCGCTGGCCGAAACCCGGCTCGCTCAGGACCGCACGCTGTTGCCACCCCTCGCCCAGCAGCGCGATTCGGCACGCCACGCGCTGTCGGTCCTGACCGGCAAAGGCCCCGCTGACTGGATCGCGCCGGACTTCGATCTTGCCGAGTTCGCCTTGCCGTCCAGCGTGCCCGTCAGTTTGCCCTCGGAAATGGCCCACGACCGGCCGGACATCCTGCAGGCGGAGGCCGAACTGCATATCGCCAATGCGGCCGTTGGCGTGGCCACGGCCAACCTCTATCCCCATGTCACGCTGTCCGCGTCACTGGCGCAGGCCGCTTCGGGCAACGGCGGCGCAGCGCTCTGGGGTTTTGCCGCGGGCATCGCCGGTCCGATCTTCGATGGCGGCACGCTCAAGGCTGAGCGTCAGGCTGCGATTGATGGCTATCAGGCAACGCTCGCCGGCTACCAACAGACCGTCATCACCTCATTCGGCCAGGTCGCGGACACCTTGCAGGCCATCAACCACGACGCCGAGGAAAACCTCGCGCAGGACGACGCGCTGCGGGCCGCTGAAACCAGCTTCCGCCTGAACCAGCAAGCCTATGCGCAAGGCGAGAACAGCATCCTCCAGGTACTGGAAGCGGAGCGTGCCTATGAACAGGCGCTGCTGGGACAGATCCGGGTGAAGACCGCGCAATACCTCGACACCGTGCGTTTGTTTGTCGCGCTCGGCGGTAATTCCGTTGGCGTGTTCGAGCAACGACTGGCCTCTCGCGACGAACGAAAACCTTCATACCAGTAGCGCCGCGGCGCATTCACGAACACTTACACGAGTGGTCACTTGCCCATGCGGCCGTGGCCCCAGGCACTGGAGTAGAGACATGTCTTACGAACCCATTTTCGATGCACTTCGCGAAACCCGGTTTCCCCTGGTCAACGGCTCCGGCGACATGCCGGCCGTTGGCTTCGGTACCTTGTTCAAGGATCTGGGCGTGACCACCCAGGCGATCACACACGCACTGGAAACAGGCTTTCGCCATTTCGATTGCGCGGAACGTTATCGAAATGAAGAAATGGCCGGCGTGGCCTTCAAGGCGTTTCTGGAGACAGGCAAGGCCCGGCGCGAAGACCTGTTCATCACCACCAAACTGTGGAACACCAACCATCGTCCCGAGCGGGTGTTGCCCGCGTTCGAGGCCAGCTGCCGGCGCCTGCAAGTCGACTACATCGACTGCTACCTCATTCATACGCCCTTTGCCTTCCAGCCCGGCGACGACCAGGACCCACGAGACGCATTCGGGCATGTCATCTACGACGGCGGCGTGACGCTGATAGAGACCTGGCGGGCAATGGAGCGCCTGGTGGATGAAGGCCGGTGCAAGTCCATTGGTTTGTCCGATATCACCCTGCAAGCCTTAAAAGAGATCGTCGCCCAGGCACGGATCAAGCCCGCCGTGGTGCAGGTCGAGTCCCACCCTTATCTGCCCGAATGGGAACTGCTCGAATTCTGTCAGGCCCACGGAATCATCGTTCTGGCGTTTGCGCCACTGGGCCATGGCATGGAGCCGAACGTGCTGGAAGACGAGGTCATTACCGGCATCGCCCGGCGCCTGCAAAAGAGTCCGGCGCAAGTCGCACTGGCCTGGTCGGTACAGCGCGGCGTCGCTTTTCTGACCACCTCTGCAACACTGAGCCATATTCGCGAGAACTTTGATATTGCAACCCTGCCCCATCGGGCCATGCATGAAATCCGTGAGGATATTACGACGCGGATACGCTTCAATTCGGTAGTGGAAACCGGCGTGCCGGGATTCATCCCGCGCAAGAAGTAACACGCGACGAGGGGCGGCCCGGTGCCGGGCCGCCCTTTTTTACGTTTCTGTGAGGTGAAAACGATGGATGTTCTCCAGACCATGCGCTTCTTTACGGCGGTCGCCCAGAGCGGCAGCTTTACCGCGGCGGCGCTGCTGTTGGACACCACCACGACTAACGTTTCCAAAGCGGTTTCCAGCCTGGAGGCCAGGCTGAACACGCGCCTGATCAACCGCACGACCCGCCGCCTGGCGTTGACCGAAGCCGGGACACGCTATTTGCAGCGCTGCGAGAAAATCCTCGATGAGATCCGTGAAGCCGAAGAGGAAGCCGGCATCGCGCAAGTCGATCCCAAGGGCAGGCTGAAAATTCATGCGATGTCAGCCATCGGCAATCATTACGTGATCGACGCGATCGCCCGGTACAGGGAAATTCATCCTTCGGTATTGTTCGATCTGACACTGACCAATCGGCTGCCGGACATGATTGAAGAAGGCTATGACATGTCGATTGTGCTGGCGCGGGACCTCCCCGATTCGGGGTTTGTCGCTCAGCGGCTTGGCACGACTTACAGCATTCTCTGCGCGTCGCCGGCCTACCTGAACAAACGCGGAACGCCCGACTCGCCGGGTGCGCTTCATGCTCATGATTGTCTGAGAATCGTCAACACGGTCATGCCGGTTGAAAACTGGGTATTCGAGGGGCCCGAAGGCATGGAGACGATCAATACGCCCGAGTCGTCCTTTCACGTCAACACCGCCGATGCCATGACTGTCGCCCTCACCACCGGAATGGGTATCGGTGTTCAGCCTATAGCTTCCGCCGTCGCCGGACTCAGGGCGGGCACGCTGGTGCGCGTACTGTCGGACTATCACTTCGAAGCGTTGAGTCTGTTTGCCATCTACCCGTCACGAAAATACGTGGACGCGAAAATAAAGACCTGGGTGGAGTTTCTTAAAAACCACATCCCCGACTTGTTGGCAGCCGATGAAAAAATCGCCAGCCAATCAGAACATCGGTTTGGCTAGTGCCGCCGCAATGGAGTGTCGACCCTCCATCGTCTGCACCCCACTCAACCGTTCGAGCATCCAGCGCCCATCACTTGATACTGCAGCACGTGGCGTTGACCGCTGGAGTCTTCGTAGGTCATTTGCGCCGGAACCGGGCCACAGTCATTCGGGATATCGGTCACGGCAATGACCTTGTGAATGTCGAGTGGCGTTGAGTAGGTGTAGGGTTCGACAGGTGTAGCCGTTGCAGGGGTTTGACCCGCAAAGGCCGGCACGCCGAGGCCGCCAAGGGCCATAAAAATCGCAACTTTTGCCAGGTTCATGATGTTCACCGTCTCGTTCCAGGTATGTTTGTATGGACCTCGCGAACCAAGGGCCATCTACGCCCTTGGTACAGCGGGTAGAGGCGATGCTAAGTGTTTACCGCTCCCCTAAATAGCTGCCTTGCGGACATACACTGTTGTCAGATTGCGCATAATGCGCCACCGCACAGAAGTAGAGTTCGCCACTCAAACGCCCGCTTTCAGCTCAACCTTCGAGCGGCGCCACCACGGGTAACCAGACGCACACTTCAAAACCATCCGGCCGGCCCGTCGCAGGCGAGACCAGCACCATTCTTGCGTTGACCCCTTCGACAATGGTCCTGGCAATCGCCAGCCCCAGCCCTGAACCGCTGGCCTCGCTGTTGCCCCGCACGAATCGCTCGGTCAAGCGCTGCAACACCGGCTCTGGCACGGCCGGGCCACCATTGATTACCCGCAGCAGCGCCGACTCGGACAAACTCACTTCAACCGGCTGATCGGCCGCGCCGTACTTCAGTGCGTTCTCGATCAAGTTGCGCAGCAACACGCCGAAGGCATCCGGGTCGATGGCCGCATACACGCTGGCCTGTGCTGGAAGCCGCAACTCGACCCGGCCCCCGCTGCTGTGGTTCCACTCATCGACCCCATGGGCCAGCAGCGGAATCAGATCCTGCGGCGTTTCAGACAACAGCCCGCCGCCCTCGGCCTTGGCCAGTTGCATGAGTTTTTCCGACAGCCGCGCCAATTCGCGCAACGAGTTTTCGATCTTCGCCGCCCGCGTCCGCAGGGGGCCTTCAGGCGCTTCGTGGCGCAAGCGCTGAATCTGCGCGAGCGTCGCCGCCAGTGGCGTGCGCAGTTCATGGGCACTGTTGGCGGTAAAGCTGCGCTCGGCCTCCAGGGCCTTGCGAAAACGCTCCAGCAAATGATTGACCGCTTCGGCCAGCGGATCGATTTCCGCCGGCAGGCGCGCCACCTTGATCGGCGACAGATCGCCGACACCACGGGCCTCCACGGCCCGCCGATAGGCCATCACGCTGCGCAGGCTGATGCGCACAAACAACCAGATGCCCAAGAGGCTGACGGGGATCAGTGCCAATAACGGCAGCAACAGGGCAAACAAGGCTTCCCGTGCCGCTTCACGACGATGGCCCAGGGGTTCGGCGATCTCGATATACACCGTCTCGCGCAACGCACTGGCCCCGTACAAACGGTATTTTTCCGTCGTCGTGAAACCTTCCGCCGGCTGCTTGCTGAAAATGTCCGGGTTAGCGTCGTGGGACTGCATCAGGATCTGCCCCTTGCCATCGCGTACCAGGTACGTCAGGTATTCCTTGTGGGTTTTCAGCGGGGCGACATGCTGTGCATCGCGGGGTTCTTCACGGTTGCTGATTTCCAGCACGGCCAACGGCAGGATGCGTTGCGCGGTTTCTTCCAGCGCGCTGTCGAACGCCTCGTTCAACTCATGCTGCACCACCCGCCAGGTGCTAACCGTCGCCCCCAGCCAGAGCAGGGTCATGCCCAGTGTCAGGCCGATGCCCAGGCGCTTCTGCAGGCTTGACGACTTCATGCCGACATCAGCCGATAACCCATGCCGCGCACGGTTTCAATCAGGTCACGCCCGAGTTTCTTGCGCAGTCGGCTGATGTAGACCTCGATGGTATTGCTCTCGATTTCTGCGCCAAAGGCATAGAGCCGCTCTTCGAGTTGCGACTTGGACAACAACGCGCTGGGGCGCTGGACGAAGGCCTCGAACAACGCCCATTCACGCGCCGTCAGGTCCACGGTCACGCCAGCTCGCTGCACCGTGCGCGCACTGATGTCGACCTGCAGCTCGCCCAGTTTGATTTGCGGGTTGGGGTTGCCGCTGTAGCGCCGGGCCACCGCCGCCACGCGGGCGGACAGCTCGAACAGGTCGAACGGCTTGACCAGGTAGTCGTCGGCCCCGGCATTGAGACCGGCGATGCGGTCGGAAATCTGATCCTGGGCGGTCAGGATGATCACCGGGGTCACATCCCCGGCCGCGCGCTGCTGGCGCAAAAAATCCAGCCCGCGACCGTCGGGCAGCATCAGGTCCAGCAGGATCAAGTCATAAGGCGTGCTGCGCACACTGTTGCGCGCGTGCTCAAGGCGCTGCACCCAGTCCACGGCATGGCCATCGTCGGCGATCTGCTCGCGCACCGCATCCCCCAGCCCCGGTGCATCCTCGACCAATAAAACCCGCATCTGGCACCTCCTGTGATGGTTGACGTGTAGCACCTTAGTCGCCGTACCTGACGTGAATCTGAAGATTCAGCTGGTTGTCAGGATTGCACTTTAGGGTATGCCACAGACGCCGACCATGGCAGGAGACAGATCATGAAATCAGGTTTTATGGCCAGTGCCGTGCTGCTGAGTCTTTCGCTCAGTGGTTATGCGGTGGCCGACGAAGACTGCAGCGACCCGGTCGCCGACTGGCAGCCGCGCGAAACGTTGCGACAGCAGGTTCAACAGCAATATGGCTGGAGCGTGCAGCGCATCAAGGTCGACGACGGCTGTTACGAAATCCGGGGCCTGGATCGCAAGGGCAACGCGATCGAAGCCAGTTACTCACCGGCATCCCTGCATCTGCGCAAACTGGAGATCCGCTTCAAGGACGACGGCGATGGCGGGGATTACCTCACTCGCCCCGTGACCGAATGACGACCTGCCGAGCATTTATTCCCGGGTTTCAGGTTGCTGTCAGCAAGCAGGTTCAGGCTCTCGACCAGACGATCAAAAGGACATTCCCATGAAAAAGATCATTGCAGCTACATGCCTCGCCGGCGCCATTGCCCTGCCAGGCCTCGCCCAGGCCCGGGAGGTCACCCTGACCACTCAACTCAAGGACTACAGCGGTAATGGCGCTTACCTGGCGATTTATGTCACCGACGGCAATGGCCAGTACCAGAAAACCCTCTGGGTCGCCGGCAAAAAGGCCAAGTACTACAAGCACTTGGGCGATTGGGCCCGCGGTAGCGGGATGAACCCGAGCGAGTTCGACGGCGTCAGCGGTGCCAGCGTCGGCAGCGGACGCACGCTCAAAGTCAGCGTTGAACTGGCGGATACGTTGATCGATGCCGGCTACCAGATCCGAATTGATAGTGCCGTCGAAGACAAGCGTGACGTTCGCGCCGATGTCAGTGTCCCGCTGACCTCCAAAGGCGCCGGCAAGCCGGCAGCCGGCAGCACCTACGTCGAGTCCTTTACCTACGATCTGTAGCACCTGCCCGATCCGGAGGCTGAACATGCTTCGCCAGCTCCATTCGCTACCCGGCCTGATCGCCGCCCTGTTGGTCATGATTCTGGCCTTGAGCGGCGCCATGCTGTCGGTCGACCCGGCCCTGGAACGCCTGCATCAGGCGCCAGTCGCCAGCGGCCAACTCAACGTCGGCCAACTGGCCGGACGCGTTGCCAGCCACTTCTCCGGCGTGGAGCAGATTCAACGCAGTGCGTCCGGGACCGTGATCGTCTACTACAACCAGAACGGTCAGGCCGGTGCCGAAACGGTCGATCCCCTGACCGGCCAGGGCCTTGCGCCCTACCAGCCTTCCGCCTTTTCACGCTGGATGAAAGACCTGCACCGCTCGCTGTTCCTCGGTACGCCGGGGCACGGTGTGGCCGGTGCAGGAGCATTGTTCATGCTGATGCTGTCGGTGTCCGGGGCACTGTTGCTGGCCCGACGCCTGGGCGGCTGGCGTAACCTGTTGCGACCCATTCGTGGCAACTTCAGTCAGCGCTGGCATGCCGAGGTCGGGCGTCTGGTGCTCGTGGGCCTGATGCTCTCGGCGCTGACCGGGACGTTTCTGTGCGCCACCACCTTCGAATTGATTCCGGACGGCAGCGCGATTGAACCGGCGTTCCCCGCCCATGTCAGCGCCGGTCCGGCCATGCCGGTGGCCAACCTGCCGGCCTTGCGCAACGTCGACCTCAATGACCTGCGCGAACTGGTCTACCCCAGCCCTGGCAACCCGCAGGATGTGTATTCCCTGCGCACGGCCCAGGGGGACGGTTATGTCGATCAAGGCAACGGCGCTCTGCTGTCCTATCAAGCCCATGACTCGACGCGCGCGCTCTACGAACTGATCTACCAATTGCACACCGGACAGGGCCTCTGGTGGCTGGGCCTGTTACTCGGCGTTTGCGCCCTGAGCGTGCCCTTGATGAGCGTTACCGGGATTCTGTTGTGGTGGCGCCGCCGCAAGGCCGGCCCGAACATCCGCCACAACAGCCCCGCCCATTCGGCCGACAGCGTGATTCTGGTCGGCAGCGAAAGCAACAGCACCTGGGGCTTTGCCAAGACCCTGCACGACACCCTGCACGCCGCCGGGCACAAAGTGCACAGCGCGCCGATGAACAGTTATGCGAACAACCTGGGGCATGCCCGACAAGTGTTCATCCTGACCGCGACCCACGGCGACGGCGACGCACCGGCTTCGGCCTCGCAGTTTCTGGCGCGCCTGGCCAAGAACGGCCTCAAGCCTGGCCTGCCGTTTGCGGTACTGGGTTTCGGTGATCGCCAATTTGCCCGGTTCTGCCAGTTCGCTCATCAGGTTGAAGCGGCGATGCTGCAGGCCGGCGGCACACCGTTGCTGGCGCTGGAGACCATCAACCGTCAGTCCTCCCAGGAGTTTAACCGTTGGGGCCAGAAACTGAGCGCTGTCATGGGCCAGGAGCTGTCGCTCAATCACATCCCCGACCGCCCGCGCACCCATCAATTGCAACTGGTGGAACGCATCGCCTACGGGCAACAGGTCAACGCACCGACCCACGTCCTGCGCTTCAAGGCTGTGGGCGACCTGCCGTGCTTCGAGGCCGGCGACCTGGTGGGCATCGTACCGCCTGGCAGTACCGAGCCACGGTTCTATTCCCTGGCCAGCAACTCGGACGACGGCATGCTGGAAATCTGTGTACGCAAACACCCGAATGGCGTGTGTTCAGGCTTCCTCCATGAGCTGCCCGAAGGCGCACCGATCGAAGCCTTCATCCAGCCCAATCCACATTTCCGGCCGGCCTCGGGCAAGCAACCGGTGATCCTGATCGGTGCCGGCACCGGTATCGGGCCGTTGGCCGGTTTTATCCGCAACAACAAGGCCCGCCATCCGATGCATCTGTACTGGGGTGGACGCCACCCGGCCTCGGACTTTCTCTACGAGCCCGAGCTTAACCGCTACCTGGCGGACCAACGCCTGACCCGGTTGCAGGCCGCGTTCTCCCAGGTGCAGGATCGCAGCTACGTGCAAGACCGGCTGATCAGCGATGCGCTGGCCTTGCGTCGCCTGATCGAAAAAGGCGCCCAGGTATTGGTGTGTGGCAGTCGCGAGATGGCCAAGGGCGTGATGCACGCCCTCGATGAAGTATTGGCCCCCCTCAACCTGAGCGTGCTGACGCTCAAGGCACAAGGACGCTACCTTGAAGATGTCTACTGAGCTGCAACGCTACAGCCTCAACGGCGAGACCATGGGCAGCCGTTACACCGCCCTGTTCTATGCCGAGCCGGACCTGTCGACCGAGGCCATCCATCACAGCCTGGCGCGCGCCGTCAGCCGGGTGGACCAGCAAATGTCGACCTGGAAGCCGGACTCCGACCTCAATCGCCTCAATGCTGCGCCCGAACAGCAATGGGTAGTCGTCCCCAAGGAGCTGGTGACGGTGCTGTCCACGGCACTGCGAATTGCCCGGCAATCGGGGGGCGCCTTCGATATCGCCGTCGGTGATCTGGTGCAAGCCTGGGGATTCGGTCCCGGCGAACCGATCGTCACGCAACAACCCCTCGGAACCCCGGAGCCGTGTACCCGCACCTCGGCCAGTGCCGCGCTGGAGGTGGACCCGCAACGCAATCAAGTCCGCAAACGCGCACCGCTGACCCTGGATTTGAACGGCATCGCCAAAGGCTTCGGCGTCGATGAGCTGGCGCGTTGCCTGGAGGGCTGGGGTATCACGAACTACCTGGTGGGCATCGATGGCGAGATGCGCGCCCGGGGTGTCAAACCCGGTGGCCAGTCATGGGTCGTGGCGCTTGAAAAACCCAACCGTGGCGTGCGCGAAGTGATGGGGGTGATGGAGCTTGGCGACGCGGCCATTGCCACCTCGGGCGACTATCGGCACTGGGTCGATGTCGCAGGTCAGCCTTATGCGCATACCATGAATCCGGCGACCGGCGCCCCGCTGTGCAACCCGCTCGCCGCCGTCACCGTGGTCGCCGCCAACTGCATGCTTGCCGATGCCTGGGCCACGGCGCTGATGGTGCTGGGTGAAATCGAAGGCCCGCGACTCGCTCAAGAACGCGGGATGGATGCCTTGTTCGTGTTGCGCGACGGTGAGCAGTTCAAGGAAATATCGATTGTCGGCGGCAAACGACAGGCGCAGATTGAAACGCGCTGAAGCGGCTGGTCGAAGCTCCTGCCCCCTGTATTGATCCATCTCCTGACAGTGAGTCCCCCTACGATGAAATTCATGCACCGGCATACCGAGTCTCACCGAAGTGATCGAATTGGCTGGCTGCGCGCCGCCGTGCTGGGGGCCAACGACGGGATTGTCTCCACCGCCAGCCTGCTGATCGGTGTCGCGGCGGCCAGTGCCAGCCATTCCACCCTCCTGGTGACCGGAATGGCGGGATTGATGGCCGGTGCCATGTCCATGGCCGCCGGTGAATACATCTCCGTGCACTCCCAGGCCGATACCGAACAGGCAGACCTGTCGCGCGAACGGGCAGAACTGGCCAGCGACCCGAAAGCCGAGCACATCGAACTCGCCAACATCTACATGCATCGGGGCGTCTCACCGGCACTGGCCCATCAAGTGGCCGACCAACTGATGGCCCATGACGCGCTGGGCTCCCACGCCCGAGACGAGCTGGGCATCAGCGAGACCCTGACCGCCAAACCCGTGCAGGCAGCCCTGGCCTCGGCCGCCAGCTTTGTATCGGGTGCCGCCTTGCCGCTGGCCGTGACCTTTGTCGCGCCGGAGCACAGCGTGGGCTTATGGATAGCGCTCATGTCGCTGGTGTTTCTCGCCGCGTTGGGGGCCATTGCCGCCAGGGCTGGCGGTGCCAGGGTCATGATCGGCGCCTGGCGAGTGACCTTTTGGGGCGCTCTGGCCATGGGGGTGACCGCCCTGGTGGGGCGTTTGTTCGGCGCAGTGGTCTAGCGCACGATGCCTTCATGAAAAAACGGCGCCCCCCGGTCAAAGGGGGCGCCGTTTTTTTAGGCCTTCACTCGCCAAGGCCCTTTTTCACCTCAGACAAGCTTGAGCGTGACATTGATGTTATTGCGCGTGGCTTTTGAATACGGGCAGTACTTGTGCCCGGTGTCCACGAGTTTCTGCGCGGTTTCACGGTCCAGCCCCGGCAGGCTGACGTTCAGCCGCGCCTGAAGCAGGTAGCCACCTTCATTGGTGCCCAAGTCGACTTCGGTATCGACGGCCACGTCCTTGGGCAGGGCAACTTTCAGTTCCTTGGCCGCGACGCCCATTGCGCCGATGAAACAGGCTGACCAACCGGCGGCAAACAGTTGCTCGGGGTTGGTGCCACCGCCCCCCGCGCCGGGAGACGACAGCTTGATATCGAGAATGCCGTCGGAACTGCGGGAGGCGCCGTCGCGGCCACCCGTGGTGTGGGTTTTGGCGGTGTACAGTACTTTGTCGAGCTGGGTCATGATGGTCTCCTGATTGAAATGTGGTGTATGCACCTTCAGGTGAATCAGAAAAACGGCCTTGCGGCCTGATACCCGTCATTCATACCGACCTGTGGCGAGGGTGCTTGCTCCCTCGCCACAGGGTTATCGCTATTCTGGGGTCGCTGCATACCGGCTACGAACCCGGTCCTTCAATATAGACCGCGCTGGAAAACCAGACGCCCGATCCGACAGAAGTCACCTCCCCCGTCATTTACGCGCCAGCTTGTACTTCACGCAGTCGTTGTAAAAACTCTGGCGCACCGCCTCGGGTTTGAACCGGGTTGGACTGTCGTAGGTTTGCTCGGTAATGCCCATGGCCATCATGCGCATCCATGACTTGGAAAACTTGTACGAGTGGATTTTCTGCCGCGCCGCATACAGTGAAACCCCCGCCAACTTGAGCTCCTGGGCTCTTGCCGCCGTCCCCGCCCCCCAACTGCACATATAGCGATCATTGGGCATCAGTTCCCTGGCCTGGGCAGACATTGCAAGGCCTGCAACGCCGAACGAAATCAGCGCGATCCGAATATTGCGCATTTACACTCCACCTAACCACCTGAAAATCCGGCGATTCTGGCGACAGGCGAAGCACTTGGGGGCCAGCATAATGCCTTTTCTGCAATGCACTGCACTGGCACCCTATGGGCAAATCCGACCCCGTCGCTCTATGATTGAGCCCCATGACGACCTCTGCTCCGATCCGCCAACCTTGCCCACCCGGTGTCTGTGACTGCGGGCGCGACCCGTTGCTGGAAACTCCGGGAGCGGACGTGCGCATCCTGTTTCTGACCCGAGCCGAAGAAAAACGCCTGATCGACCGCCTGGAAAACCTGCAGAGCCTGACCGACCTGGAGCACGTGAAACGCCGGATGTTCGAGCAACTGGGCATTCGCGTAGAGATCGCACCGGGTTTCAACGAGGTGCGGACCATGCGTGGTATCGCCATCCAGGTGGGCGAACTGCCGGGACTGTGTCGCAAGACCCGCGCCTCGATCCCGGCGGCGATCCGCCGCGCCATGGAAAAGCGCCCGGAAATCGCCTACGAGTTGCTCAACGCCAACGACCTGTTGCGGGATACATGATGAACCCCGTTCTCGAATTCCCCCTCACCGACGAAATACTCACCGACTTCGCGCTGGCGATCGGCACTGACCTGCAGGGCTATCGCAATCATGTCTATCGGGTGTTGAATTTCTATAGCGCGGTCAGCGGCATTCAGGGCCTGCCGTGCGACGCGGTGCAGATCGCGGCGGCGTTTCACGACCTGGGCATCTGGACCGATAACACCCTCGATTACCTGCCGCCCTCGATTCGCCTCGCCAGCGAATACCTGGACACCACGCAACGTTCAGATCTGAAAGAACACGTGAGTGCATTGATTCTCGAGCACCACAAAGTGCGCCCCTATCGGTTGGCGCATGCGACAACGGTCGAGCCTTTCCGCCAGGCTGACCTGATTGACGTATCCCTCGGCCGGGTCCGTTTCCGTCTGCCACGAGCATTCATCAAAACCGTGCAAACGACTTTTCCCGATCACGGGTTTCACGGGATGCTGATCAAGCGCTCTGTCCGCCAGTTCCTCCGCTCCCCGCTGCGCCCGCTGCCCATGTTGCGCTGGTGAAACAGGCGTTCAGTCCTGCCCTTGAACAGGCTTCGAAACAGGATCAGCGGTCGTACGCGAAGCCCTGCCCACTGCTATGCCTTCACATGGGAGATCGTGTTGCAAACCAGCCAGGACGGAGCTGGAACCCCCGTGCGGCCCTGGTCCCGGCGCCAACCAGGTCCGCCCAGGCAAACCGGTGCCAATCCGCAACAGGAGGTGGCCGATGTTATTCATAGTCAGTTGGTCGATCAGCCCGGACAACCGCAATGCCGCAATCGAGCGCTTTCTCAAGACCGGCGGCGCTCCACCGGCAGGCGTCACCATGAAGGGACGCTGGCATGCGGTGGGCGGTTCGGCCGGCTTTGGCATTGCCGAAGCCAGTGATGTGGTGCCGATTCAGCAATGGGTGCTGAACTGGAACGACCTCATGAGCATGGAAGTCCACGCGGCGTTGACCGACGAACAGATGGCGCCGCTGCTGGCCGCCACTGTCGGAAAATAGAAGCGCTATCCAGGCGGCGGGCCCTGCTCGCCGCCACAGCCCTCCCCCCTCACGCAGTGCGCGTGATCGAGGCCTTGAAGGCAAGGCCCCTCGTCGGCATCGCCCAAAGATTCTGCGGCGAACACCCTCTCAAATCCGTGTAAGCATCCTGAAACACCACAACTGATTACTGGATATTTCGCAGTTCATACCTACGCTCATTCGCGGGGGATCCCAAATCACAGTGGTCGGGGGACTGCTCCAAGGTACTCACGTCAGTACACAGGATCTCGACATGAACCGGACACAATTATCCTCACTGTTCGCTCTACCGATACTGATGTCTGCAATGGCTCTACCCTTCATGGCACACGCCGCCGATAAACCTCCGAATATCGTGGTGATCATGGGCGATGATATTGGCTGGTCAAACATCGGCGTCTACAACCAGGGCATGATGGCCGGTCGTACCCCCAACCTCGATCAGCTCGCCAATGAGGGCATGCGCTTTACCGACTATTACGCCGAAGCCAGTTGCACGGCTGGGCGCGCCAACTTCATCACCGGGGAACTGCCAATCCGCACCGGCATGACCACCGTGGGCCAGGCCGGGTCGCCGGTGGGTATCCCCGCCGAAGCCGTGACCATCGCCACCACCCTCAAGGCCATGGGTTATGCCACCGGCCAGTTCGGCAAGAACCACCTGGGCGACCTCAATCAATTCTTGCCCACCGTGCACGGTTTCGATGAGTTTTTCGGTTACCTCTATCACCTCGACGCCATGGAAGACCCGGCGCACCCCAATTATCCGAAGGAACTGCTGGACACCGTCGGCCCACGCAACATGGTCCACAGCTGGGCCGCCACCACCGACGATACGACGGTCATGCCGCGCTGGGGCAAGGTCGGCAAACAGAAAATCGAAGACGCCGGCACGCTTTATCCGGAACGCATGAAAACCGTCGACGAGGAGATTCGCGACAAGGCGTTCAGCTTCATCGACAAGGCCAAGTCGGACAACAAACCGTTCTTCGTCTGGCTCAACCCGACCCGCATGCACATCGTCACTCACCTCTCCGACAAGTACGAAGCCATGCGTAACGCGCAAAACGGCTGGTCGGAACAGGAAGCCGGCATGGCGCAGCTCGACGATATCGTCGGTGATGTCATGGCCAAGCTGAAAAAAGACGGCATGGACGACAACACCATCGTGATCTTCACCACGGACAACGGCGCGGAAAACTTCACCTGGCCGGATGGCGGTACCACCCCGTTTGCCATGGGCAAAGGCACCGTCATGGAAGGCGGGTTCCGGGTGCCGGCCATCATTCGCTGGCCGGGCAAGGTGCCGGCCAATCAGATTGCCAACGGCATCATGTCGGGGATGGACTGGTTCCCGACCCTGGTCGCAGCGGCAGGCAACCCGAACATCTCCGCCGAACTGTTGAAAGGCAAGCAACTGGGCGATACCACCTACAAGGTTCACCTGGACGGCTACGATCAGACACCAATGATCACCGGCAAAGGCCCGTCGAACCGGCATGAAATCTTCTACTTCGGCGAAAGCGCCCTGGGTGCGGTACGCATCGATGATTACAAATATCGCTTCATCGACCAGCCTGGTGGCTGGATGGGCGCCAAAGTGGCCGTCGATGTGCCGATCCTGACCAATCTGCGTCTCGACCCGTTCGAACGCATGGGATGGCCGGAGAATCAGGCCGCCCAAGGTTCGCAACAGTACTTCGACTGGTTCAAATTCCAGTTCTGGCGTTTCGTGTTCGTGCAACAACAGGTGGCCAAACTGGCTGAAACCGCGATCGAGTTCCCGCCCATGCAAAAAGGCGCGAGCTTCAACCTCGATTCGGTCAAGGCCAAGATCGCTGCAGCCAGGGCGGAGATGGCCAAGTAACGCGTCGAATTCACGGGTGGCCGAGGCTGGCCACCCGCGTCTCTGACGGACGTTTATCGACGTAATAAGGAATTCGTATGCAGACAAAAACCTGCGCCCTGCCTGCCGCCACGTTGCTCGCCCTGTGCTGCCAACAAGCCTGGGCCGGCGGCATCATGCTCTACGAAATCGGTACCGATAACACTGGCCTGGCCAATGCCGGTGCCGCCGCCAGGGCCCAGGGGCCCTCGACGATCGCCAGCAACCCGGCGGGCATGAGCTACCTGCCGGGCACGCAAATCACCGCCGGCCTGCAAGTGCTCTATGGCGACCTGAGCTTCGATCGCGACGCCAACACCAATGTCCCGGGCAGCGGCAGCGGCAATGCCCTCGATCCGATCCCCGGCGGCAGCTTTTTCGTCACCCATCAACTCGACGACCACTGGAGCGTCGGCTTCGGCCAGTACGGCGACTTCGGTCTGGCGGTCAATTACGACAACGACTGGTCCGGGCGCTACTTCGCGCAAAACGCCAGCCTGCTCGGCGTGTCGATGGTGCCGAGCGTGGCCTACCGCTTCAATGATCAATGGTCAGTCGGCATCGGCGTGAAAGCCATGTACGGCATGCTCAAGGCCGACACCGCCATCGACCGCTCGCCTTTCGGCCTGACCGACCGCAGCGACGGCCAGTTCAAGTACAGAGACAACGATTGGGGCTTTGGCGCCAACGTCGGGGTGATCTACGCCCCGCAACCCGGCACCCGCCTCGGCCTGACCTACACCAGCAAGGTCGATCTGAATTTCGAAGACAACCTGGACGTCAAGGGCGACGGCCCGGCACTGCGACGGCTGGACAACGCCAATACCCAACTCGACATGACAGTGCCGCAGACCGTTACCCTCAGCCTGTTCCAGCAATTGGACCGGCAGTGGGCCTTGCTGGCATCGGTCAACTGGCAGGACTGGTCGGAGTTCGGCCAGATCGCGACCCAGATCGATACCACGGCCAACAACGCGCGATCGACCACGGTCGATGCCGGTTTCAAGGACACCTGGCACCTCTCCCTCGGCGCGCAATACCAGGCCACCCAACAGCTGTTATGGAACGTCGGTGTGGCTTACGACAGCAGTGCCGTGTCGGACGGCAATCGCACGGTCACCGTACCGATGGCCGAATCCTGGCGCATTGCGACAGGAGCCACCTATGCTCTTAGCAAGGACACCGACGTTAACGTGAGTTGGGCGATGGTCTGGCTGGGCGACATGCCGGTGGATCAGACCAAAACCGTCTCGGGCAGTCGGCTTTCCGGTCAATTCGACAACGCCTGGATTCAAGCGGTGACCGGAAACATGACCTGGCGTTTCTGATTTCTGCTGACGAAGAAAACGACTTTATCCAAGGAGCACACAGCACTATGAACCTGTCCCGAAACTTGCTCATCGGCGTCGCACTGACCGGCCTCCTGCTCGGCGGTTGCACCTCGAAAGTCACCGAGAAGACGCAATACTCCGGCTACCTGTCCAGCTACAACAACCTGAAAGAAGTCGAAACGCCCAGCGGTGGTACGGCGATGCGCTGGATAAGCCCGTCGTGGAACCCCAATGCCTACGACACGGTAGCGTTCAACAAGCTGGAGCTGTATCCGGCGCCCAAGCCCGATGAGCGGGTCAACCAGCAGACGCTCACCGATATCCAGAACTACATGACCACCAAGACCAAAGGCACGCTGGGTCAGAAATACCGCGTGGTGACCACGCCGGCCTCGGCCCCCAAGGGCTCGAAACTGTTGATCATGCGCGCGGCGATCACCGGGGTGAATGCCGAAAACGAAGGCATGAGGTGGTATGAAATTGTTCCTATCGCCGCTGTCGTCGGTGGTGTCAGCGCCGCGACCGGCCACCGGGACCAGGACACCACCCTGTTTATCGAAGCCGAGTTTATCGACGCGAAAAGCAATCAGACCGTGGGCAGGGTTGTGCGCAAAGTGTTCGGCAGCACCCTGGAAAATGATAGCCAGAAGATCACCGCCAAGGATTTCAAAGCGGCCATCGACAAGCTGAATTCCGACCTTCAGGTCTTCATCACCAAACCTCAAGCAAACTGATTACTGCTTCATGCCGACCCGCCGACGCATGTCGGCGGTGATCGACTGCCTGGTTTTCTTCAGATCCGCCCACGGCTCATTGCCGACCTCGGCCAGGCGTTCATGCAGGTTATGAATGTTCCACTGGTTGCCGCCCTTGAGCGACTCGACCTCTTCACGAAAGATCGGCACCGACACCGGCAAGCCTTCGCGAGTACGCGCGGCATAGGCGCAGATGGTGGTCGCACCCAGACCGTTGCGCAGGTAATCGATGAAAATCCGCCCGACCCGATTCTTCGGCCCCGACACGGCGGAAAACCGCTCCGGCAGCAGTTTGGCCATGTGGCTGGCAATCGCGTGGCTGAAATCCTTGACCTCATCCCAGCCCAGCTTGCGGGTCAGCGGCACCACCAGGTGAATGCCCTTGCCTCCACTGGTCTTGAGAAACGCCTTGAGCCCCAGTTCATCGAGCACCGAAAGGGTCAGTTGGGTCGCCTCAACCATGCGCTTCCACGGCAATGCCGGGTCCGGGTCGAGGTCGAGGACGAAGCGGTCGGGCTTGTCGAGGTTGTCCGACGTGGCGTTCCAGGTGTGCAGTTCCACCATGCTCATCTGCACCGCACCGATCAGCGCTTCGGCGTTGTTGATGACCATCATCGGCTGGCCGGTGAGTTTCGGGTCCAGGGTGGTGATGCCGGGAATGGCCAGGTGCTCGGCGTTTTTCTGGAAGAACAATTCGCCGGCAATCCCGTCCGGGGCCCGCACCAGCGCCACGGGGCGGTCCTTGAGCTCGGGCAAAATCCACTCGGCAACGCTGGCGTAATATTGCGCCAGTTGCATCTTGGTGGTGCCACTGCTGGCATCGATGATCCGGTCCGGGTGGGTGATACGGACCTTGCCCTTGTCCAGGCCGATTTGGGAGGGCGCAGGGTCGGCGTTCTTTGGCGCGGCAGTGGTTTTGGCAGCGCCGCTTTTTTTCTCAGGGGCAGTTTTCACGGTCGTCGCTCGCTCCTCGGTGATGTCTTTGGCAGGCTTGTCGTCACGCAAGCCATGGAACACGGCATGGCGTACCGAGCCGTCTCTGGTGATTTCGGCAAAGGCCACTTCCGCGAGCAGCCGGGGTTTGAGCCAGTGCACCGTCTTGAACTCGGCACCCTCGGGTGGATTGACCACGGCCGGTTTTTTCGTCTGCAAGGGTTTGAGCTGGTCGTGGAGGCTGGCGAGGGTCGCCTCGGTAAACCCGGTGCCGACCTTGCCGGCGTAGCGCAACTCACCGCTGTCACGGTCATGCAAACCCAGCAGCAACGCGCCGAATGCACTGCGCGAACCTTTGGGATCAGTAAAGCCGACGATGACGAATTCCTGCCGATGCTTGCACTTGAGCTTGATCCAGTCGCTGCTGCGCCGGGACACGTAAGGCGACCCAACGCGCTTGCCGATCAAACCCTCCATGCGCATCTGGCAGGCGCTGTTGAGCAACGCCTGCGGCTCTTCTTCAAAGCCGTCGGAGAAACGCAGCAAGGGGTGATCAGTGGCCTTGAGCACTGTGGCCAGCGCAGCCCGGCGTTCTTCCACTGGCACTTCGCGCAGGTCCACGCCGTTGAGGTACGGCAGGTCGAACAGGTAGTAGACAATGTGGTCGCTGCGACCGGCCTCGAAGGCATTTTGCAGGGCCTGGAAGTCCGGTACACCCTCCTCGTCCACGACCACCATCTCGCCGTCGAGCCATGCCGATTCGAGGTGCAGGGCGGCCAATGCCTCGGCCTGGCCGGGCAGCTTGTGGGTCCAGTCGTGGCCGTTGCGCGTGAAGAGTTTGACCTCGTCGTGGTCGATGCGGGCCATGATCCGGTAACCGTCGAACTTGACCTCATAACGCCACTGGCCATCCGGGACCTTCTCCACCAGCGTCGCCAGTTCCGGCTTGATCAACTCCGGCAACCCGGCTTTGCGCGCGCCGGTCAGTGGCCCGGACTTTTCCTTGCGTGCCGGGGTGACCGGTTTCTTGATCGCTTTGGCCTTGGCGGGTTTGCCGGCCCCCGACGCCTTGGCCACGATGCTGCGTTCGCTGAGCACGCTGTCGGGCTCAGCGGCTACCACGTCGTAGTCGGCTTCCGGCCTGGCCGCACCGTCCTGATGCTTGATCAGAAACCATTGCTCCTGCTTGCCCGGCATGTGCGTGCGCACCAGGTTCCACAGGCCGGCGAGTTTCTCGCCTTGCAATTCGAATTTGAGCCGGCCCTTGGCGTAAGCCTGGGCCGGATCGTCCTGGGGAATCCACACGCCGCGGTCCCAGACGATCACCTCCCCTGCGCCGTAATGCCCCTCGGGAATGCTGCCTTCAAAGATGGCGTAATCGATGGGATGGTCTTCGACGTGAACCGCCAGGCGCTTGACCTTGGGGTCCAGCGACGGGCCCTTGGGCACCGCCCAGCTCTTGAGCACGCCGTCGAGTTCCAGGCGGAAGTCGTAATGCAGGTGCGAAGCGTCGTGCTTCTGGATGCAGAACTGCAGGGCGTGCGCTTTACCCTTGCGCTTTCCTTTTGCGGATGTGGCGACACCTGAGGGTTCGGGGCTCTCTTTGAAGTCCCGCATGTTGTTGTACTTTTCGAGTGGCTTTTCCACGGTGCCCTCCACGTGAGTGAAGACAAGATTGACCTTCTGTTGTCTTGAGACTCCTGCGATGCATGGGAAGGTTCAACCGATAAGCCGCGTTTTTCTTTGAGCACGGAGTGAGCATCTGCACGGGTAATTCATCGGCATGGATATCCATCGGTTCAGTGGCGAGCCAGATGGAGCCGATGCACATCATCGCAGCAGATCCCGAACCCGTTTATGGACGAGCCACCGGTTCCACTCAAAGAGTTGATTTACATCAACGAGCACTTTACCGCCTTCATTAAATTAAAAATGCTCAAGTAGTGCTTTCCAGAGAAAGCGTGTTTTTTTTGGGGGGGTAATTAACCAAGGCTGGGATCGCCTGACTCTTCAATTGGAGATTCCTCATGCACAAGAGAGTTCTCGTTTCGCCCTCCGAACTGGACGAATTGATCACGCGTGAGCCCGTCGTGCTCATCGACACCCGAGATGCTGCGAGTTACGCCGAGGCCCACCTGCCGGGCGCGGTAAATATCCATGAGATATTCACCTACCTGGCCACCACCACGCCCGAGGGGCTGACTGCATTGAACGATGTATTCATCCAGGCGTTTGCGAAGGCAGGCTTGTCTGGCAGGGAGGTGGCGCTCGTATATGAGCAGTCCATGACTACCGGCTTTGGGCAGTCCTGCAGAGGTTATGTGCTACTCCGCTATCTCGGTTACCCTCGCGACAAGATCAAGATTCTGCATGGTGGCTACAGCGCCTGGCGCAACGCAGGCCTTCCCAGCACCAGTGAAGCTTCCGTGCCTGCCCCTGCCACGTTTCCTTCTACCAATGGGGAGCGCAGCCTCTTCGTCAACCTGGACGAAATGAAGCGGATAGTTGCCACCCCCAACATAGTGAAGCTCGACGTACGTGACGTTGATGAATGGATCGGCGAAAGCTCATCGCCCTATGGAAAAGATTTCTGCCCGCGCAAGGGCCGCATCCCTGGCTCCGTCTGGCTGGAGTGGTATCGGATGATGAAGCCGACCGCTCAGGGACCGATGTTCAAGTCACCCAGCGAGATTCTCGCGGAGTGCGCTACGGTCGGAATCGGCCCCGATACGCCTGTGGTCGTTTTTTGCTTCAAAGGCGCACGGGCTTCCAATACCTTTGTGGCATTGGAAGAAGCCGGAATCAGGAACGTTCGCCTCTACCTGGGCTCCTGGAACGAATGGTCCCGAGACTTGACGTTACCCATTGAGGAAGGCCTTCCTTATTAGAAATACTTGCTGCCAGCGGCGCTGGTTGCCCTGCGCGAAACACTGCAGGACTGCTGCTCGTAATGATCTGAACCGTCAGCGGCATCGCGGCCGGAGTGTGAGCGGCGGGCTGATCGTCGTTCCAACACTCATCTACTGCGCCGGGTTTACCCAGCACATGGCGGCCAGCGATACACCAGCTAAAAATGGATCTTTTCGTACAAATGCCACTCGGAGCGAATTCCATACCAACAGTCCACAATCAGCATGTGGACATCACTTCAGGATATTGCTACTCCCGGTAAGCACTATTGAGCCAAGCGGATTCGAATCTGTTTTTCAATCTCGATGATCGCAAAGAACGTAACGCCAATCCCGATGATCAGTACGCCATCAAAGAAAGGGATCGCTTCAGTTGCAAAAACCCTTTGCAGCGGTGGCGCATAAGTGATGGAAAATTGAGCGACGGTCACCACTGCAACGGTCATCCAGATGACCTTGGTGCCACGAATGCCCTTCCAGGTAAGCGACGTGCTGTAGAGATTGCGAATGAAGAACAGATGAAATATTTCCATCACCACCAGCGTGTTGACCGCAATCGTGCGGGCCAATTCAATTGAGTAGTCACGGTCGAGCGCATACGAAAAAATACTGTAAACACCACAGAGAAATAAAATAGAAACAAGCATCATATGCCAGACCAAAGCACCGCTTATAAGTGGCTGTGTACGTGAACGGGGTGGTCTGCGCATGGTGCTTTCTTCGGTAGGCTCGAATGCGAGCGCGATGCCGAGTGTCACGGCCGTAATCAGGTTGATCCACAGAATCTGTATCGGCGTCACCGGCAGTGTAATGCCGAGTAGCAACGCGACGATGATGGTCATGGTCTCGCCAGCGTTGGTGGGGAGGGTCCAGCTCAGCACCTTCTTGATGTTGTCGTAGACTGTCCTCCCTTCGCGCACCGCAGCCACGATGGACGCGAAGTTGTCATCTACCAGCACCAGGTCCGCGGCTTCCTTGGCGGCTTCACTGCCTTTTCCACCCATGGCGATGCCGGCATCGGCGCGCTTTAGCGCTGGTGCGTCATTAACGCCATCGCCGGTCATTGCCACTGTCATGCCATTCGATTGCAACAGCATGACCAGCCTGAGCTTATGTTCAGGGCTGGTGCGCGCAAAAATATTGACGTCTTTTACCGCCTCTTTGAGGTCGGTATCGCTCATGGCGTCGAGGTCTACGCCAGTCAGCACCCTGTCGGGATTTTGCAGGCCAATCTGGCGACCGATGGCAGTAGCGGTGCCACCATGATCGCCAGTGATCATTTTTACGACAATGCCCGCCGCCTGGCATTGCTGAACGGCCTTGATCGTCTCTGGTCGGGGCGGATCAATCAGCCCAACCATCCCCAGCAGCGTCAACCCTCCTTGCACATCCTCAAACTCCAACACGGTTTGCTCGGGGGGGACTGATCTCATTGCAAATGCCAGCACACGCTGCCCCTTGGCAGCAATGGTGTTTGCCTGTTCGTGCCAGTAGTTCGCGTTGAGCGGTTCAGTCCCGCCAGCGTTTACGAACTGCTTTGTGCACATGGCCAGTATCTGCTCTGGCGCGCCTTTCACATAGATAGAGGCGTGTCGGGCATGGTTGTGATGCAGGGTCGCCATAAATCGGTGCTTCGCATCAAACGGAATGGCATCGGTGCGGGGCCAGGCCTGATGAACTTCATCGCTGACGATTCCGGTTTTTCCGGAAAATGCCAGCAACGCACCTTCCATCGGGTCACCCTCGACCTTCCATAAGTCTTCATGCTGACGCAGCACAGCGTCGTTGCACAGGCAGGCTGCTCGCCCCAGTTCCGCCAACGCTGGATGAGACGATAGGTCGACTGGCTGATCCGCAAGACTGATGCTTCCCGCTGGCTGATAACCTGCGCCGTCGACCGTGTAGATGAGGTCTTGCGTGACGACCGATGCCACCATCATTTCGTTACGTGTGAGTGTGCCAGTCTTGTCAGTGCAGATAACGGATACCGAGCCCAGCGTTTCGATGGCCGGCAGGCGACGCACAATGGCATTGCGGTGTGCCATCGCCCTGACGCCGACAGCCAGCGTAATGGTAAGGACGGCGGGCAGCCCTTCAGGTATCGCTGCTACCGACATCCCCACCACGACCATGAAGATCTCGGTGAACTCGTAATGCCCGACATAGTGACTGAACACGAGCAACAGGCCGCTGACTAACAGGATCAAGATCGTCAGCCAGCGCGCAAATACGTTCATTTGCTGAACCAGCGGGGTAGTCAACGTTTCTACTTCTGCAAGTAAAGTGCTGATGCGTCCGATCTCGGCCGCTGTGGCGGTAGCCACTACAACTCCTGTTGCTTGTCCGCATGTCACGAGTGTGCCGCTAAATGCCATGCAAGCACGATCACCCAAGGGCGCTTCAAGGCCCACAGGCCTGGTATTTTTTTCTACGGGTATGGATTCGCCGGTAAGAATGGCTTCTTGAATCTGAAGTCTGTTCACGTGCAGCAGGCGTAGATCAGCAGGCACTTTGTCGCCGGACTCCAGCAATACGATATCGCCCGGTACCAACTGCTCGCCTGCAATGTTCGAGCGTTCGCCAGCGCGAATGACTGCGGCTCGTGGTGCCAGCATTTGTCGAATCGCATCCATGGCTTTTTCCGCTTTGCCTTCCTGGACATAACCAATGATTGCATTTGCAATCACCACCGCCAGAATCACCACCGTATCCCACAGATGTTCCAGCATCGCGGTAATCACAGCGGAACCCAGAAGCACATAAATCAGAATGTTGTGAAATTGCAGCAAGAATCGCAGCCACGCAGGTCGACGTGCTGCCTCTGGCAGACGGTTGAAACCAGTACGGTCAAGACGGGCTTGTACTTGGGCTGCCTGCAGCCCGACATGCTCGTTGACCTCAAGCAGGTTCGTTACCTGATCTGCAGGCAGGGAGTGCCAGGCCTCGGAATGCGGGAAGATTGATGTTTGCTCATCTGCTGCGTCGACCACCTGCTTCATCAATGATTATCTCCTGTGCGCACAACTCAACTGGGAGCCGAGGTGCCCATGAGCGGGGTGGGTGTATCTGAACGCTGAAAAATCGTTCCCTTGTTATCAAACCGAGCACTCGACAACGTCTGCGCCAAACTCTGTTTTCCACTTGCAGGGGCCCTTTTTGTTGGAAAACGCAGAGCCTCGGTGTGAAAGTCATTATGGAGCGTTCTGTTGACAAACTGGTTATAGTGTTTAATTCCTATTGATGGGTGATCAATCAGCGGGAAAAACCGCCACACCACCCAATGAAGATATTGCTGGAGACAATACAGCTAGCTGCTTTTTAAAAAAAATGGCTAATAGCGAAAAATCATGAAATGAGTCCGTTGCGACCAAAACAAGTCATAAAGTCCGCCTACGCCCCCCCTTCGCTACGACTAACCTAATCAATCAAAGCTCCTGTTATAAAAATAACAATGAGGCTGGTCGATGGAAATCTCGCGATGGGCATTAGTTTGTATTTTATCCAGTGCATTGACGACACCCGCTTTTGCAGCGGACGCTCAAAAAATCTTCTCCCAGGGAGGGTCTAATCCAGGAGCCATAGCCTGCTCAACCTGTCATGGTGCGGACGGTTTAGGCATGCCTTCGGCGGGGTTTCCAAGGGTTGCAGGCCTGCCTGCTGATTACCTGACGAAGCAAATCTCTGATTTCCGCTCAGGCACTAGAAGCAATCCAATCATGCAGCCAATCGCTCAGGCATTGAGCGACGACGAGTCAAAAGCCCTCGCAGTGATGCTCGCGAAGATGCCAAGTCCAGCGGTAAAACCAGTGAATCGTGCGTAAGCGTCCGCCCAACACACCTTGTGTGATTAAACGGGCGCCCACCTGTGCGGCAACAGCTCGGTTATCTCACTCG
>NZ_JAFEHE010000029.1:0-109712 GCF_016887925.1 Pseudomonas sp. MIL9
CGGGGTGGTTTGGCGGTCAGCGCTGTAGAGTGCTGAGACCGCGTCGACCCCAATCGCTGGCAAGCCAGCTCCCACAGGTTCTTCGGTGTGTCTGATATCTGGATCACACCACAAATCACTGTGGGAGCTGGCTTGCCAGCGATAGCGTCAGACCAGTCAAAACTGCGCGCTAAATGAACACCCGATCTCAAACGCGCCACCTTTTGGCGCGTCGCAAACAGGTAAATCATGACCCCAAGGTCAGGGATCGCCAGGGACCCTGACCGTCTGTCACCTGTGCCTGCGGTGACACTCTTTTCCGCATCGTTTCAGCCCTGTTCCCACAAGTGCTACCGATTTGCTCACACGCAACGGGGCAGCGCACTTGTCCGGCCCGATGGCCGCCTTAACCCTACTCACCGCGCGTCATATGCAGACTCATTCCGACGTCGTTTTTAGGAGTTATTGAACGCGCATTCAAATTTAGGCATGGCATTTGCTCTGTCATTACAAAGCCCGTCTCCCATGCGAGAACGATGGCAATAACAAGAGCCTCCGCCTGAGGCCATCACCCGCTTTGTGTGAGGAGATACCGCGATGACGTCGTTCAACTCCGGGGCCCAACCCCAGAACCGTGCGCCTCAATCCATCGGCTTTTTGCTGCTGGACAATTTCACGCTGATTTCCCTGGCTTCCGCAGTGGAGCCTCTGCGAATGGCCAACCAATTGTCCGGTCGCGAGCTGTATCGCTGGACCACCCTCACAGTCGATGGCGGTCAGGTCTGGGCCAGTGACGGTCTGCAGATCACCCCCGACGCCTCCATGCACAAAGCACCACCCCTGGACACCGTGATCGTCTGCGGCGGCATCGGCATTCAACGCACCGTTACCCGCGAACACGTGTCATGGCTGCAGAGCCAGGCGCGTCAGTCCCGTCGCCTCGGCGCGGTCTGCACCGGCAGCTGGGCCCTGGCGTGCGCCGGCCTGCTGGACGGTTTCGACTGCAGCGTGCACTGGGAATGTCTGGCCGCGATGCAGGAAGCTTTCCCGCGTGTGGCCATGAGTACGCGTCTGTTCACCCTCGACCGTAACCGCTTCACCAGCTCTGGTGGCACCGCGCCGCTGGACATGATGCTGCACCTGATCAGCCGCGATCACGGTCGTGAACTGTCGGCCGCGATTTCGGAGATGTTCGTCTACGAGCGCATCCGCAACGAACAGGATCACCAGCGCGTGCCGCTCAAGCACATGCTCGGCACCAACCAGCCGAAACTTCAGGAAATCGTCGCGCTGATGGAGGCCAACCTCGAAGAGCCGATCGACCTCGACGAACTGGCGGTGTATGTCGCCGTGTCCCGTCGTCAGCTGGAGCGGCTGTTCCAGAAGTACCTGCACTGCTCGCCGTCGCGTTACTACCTGAAACTGCGCCTGATCCGCGCACGGCAATTGCTCAAGCAAACGCCGATGTCGATCATCGAAGTGGCGTCGGTCTGTGGCTTCGTGTCCACGCCGCACTTCTCCAAGTGCTACCGCGAATACTTCGGCATTCCGCCGCGTGACGAGCGCGTAGGCTCCAATACCACCCAGCAAGTGGCGATGATGCCGCTGCCGCAAGCGCTGGTGCTGTCGCCGTTGTCCGGGCCGTTGTCGGCGCTGAGTCAGGCGCGGAACGAGTCGACGTTTGCCAGCGTAAGGCTCTAAACCGAGGGGACTTCATCGCGAGCAAGCTCGCTCCCACAGGGTTTTTGGGTTGTTCACAGAGGGTGTGTTCAACGCGAATCCCATGTGGGAGCGAGCTTGCTCGCGATTGGATTTATCAGGCGCGATGGCTCTGCTGATACTCCGCCAACGCCGGCAGCAATTGCTTGTCGATGGCCTGACGCACGGCGGGCAGGATGGTCGCGCTGCTGGTGTACATCTGCTTGACCATCGTGCGCAGCACGATCGCCCGTTCGTTGTTCAAACCTCGTACCGCACATTCGCAAGCCTGCTCGGCCGTGGAGCCGTTCGGTACTTGAAAGCCCAATGCCTTGAGTTGGCCCAACAGGTCTTCCTGGTCAATCAAATCGGCGTGCATCATGACGCAAATCCTTCTTCTGGGAACGGTGTCGTGGCTCGATTCTGGTGGGGGTGCAGGGTGGCGGCAAGGGCGATTTGTCGCGATGGCCGCAATGGCTATGAACAGGTCGTTTTCGGCTAACTTGCCGGTCAAGGGAGTCGGCACACTGGATTCAGCTTGCTTCACGAAGGTTTGGTCACCCTCGCGCGCAGCTCCTCAACAGTACCTTCTGCCTCGATCTTGTCACGGCTTGATCGGGGTTTTTTTTGCCTGTGAATCCTGGGTCTTGTGTTGCCTGTGCGGACGCCATCGCGAGCAGGCTCGCTCCCACAGAGGATCGTGTACCCCCTGTGGCAGCGAGCCTGCTCGCGATGAACAAGGACGCGGTCTAGCGTTGCAACACCAGAATCCGCGACAACAACTCATCGCGGTCCACATAGCATCCCTGGAAATGCCGGGCGCCGGTGGCAGGGTCGAAGGCGTTGCGGGCGTGCAGGGTGCGGCGGTTGTCGAAGCACCAGAGTTCGCCGGGATTGAGCCTTTGCATCAAGCGGAACCGGGGCTCGCGCGTCATCGCGATAAAGCGCCGATAGGCCCGATACAACCGGGGCATCTGCTCCACCGACGCATCGAACGGGCCGCGCAGAAAGTTGGCCATGCGGATTTCCGACACGTGCCCGGAAGCGTTCAGGGCGATGATCGGCGCGAGGCAGCGGTAGTCGCTGTGGCGGTCCTTGTTGCGGAACTCCACCGGGATTTCGCAGAGGCTTTGAAAGGCTTGCGGATCTTCCTGGCGCAACGCTTCGGCGATGGCAAAGCCGTCGACAAAAATGCTCTCGCCACCCTCGGCGTCGTTGACCAGGCAATGCAGGAACTGCAGCCCCGGTTGCAGCTCACGGGTGGGCAAATCGCTGTGCAATGGCAGGTTGAAAGCGGTGTAGGCGTTGCTGTCGGCATCGGCCTTGGATTGCACGTTGAACAGCACGCCGAAATTGCTTTCGCGGATGAACGAAATCCGCTGCGCGATCAACTTCAATGAGCCGGGTTCGGTGGGCACGCCACGGACCTGGGTCAGGCCGACATCGCGAACCGCCAGCAGCCATTGCAACAAGGCGTCGTTGTCCTGCATCAGCGTCGCGTAGTCGAACACCGGCAGTTGCAGATCGCTGTGCCAGAGCCTGGCCTTCGGTTTGCCAGCCTGGCGCTCGGCACGGGATTCGTCGTCGTACGCGTGGGCGCGCAGCCAGCCTGGGTCGAAGCGACTGCCGTGGCCATCTTGCCACTGTACGCTCAGGCAGCCTTCAGCATCGACGCCGGCCTCTGTGGGCACCAGGTGTTCCGGGACATCGACGATCTCCAGTACCTGCTCACGGGTGACGGTGTAGACGCATTGCGGGCAGGGGCAGTTGTCCCGTAGCCACTGATGATGAAACGGGCTGACGCGGTTGTCGGCCCACTCCACCAGAACACGATCGGCCATGACCTGCACGCCCTTCAGCGCGCTGATCAACGGATAAGTACGGAAGTCGGCAAAAGCGGCGGCGGTGTTCATGGCGATCTCCTTGTTATTTTTTTGGGGGTAACGCGATCACTCGGCCAATGTACTCGGGGGTGGGCAGGTCGGTTTGTTCGGCGACGATGGCTTGCAATCGGCCCAGGGTGCCTTCGCTGAACGGCGCGGAACGCGGCCCGGCGAGGTCGACGTGCAGCAGCATTTGCTCGTTGCCCGCCAGTTCCTTGTCATCACCCACACGATGCAGGCTGTGATAGAGGTGCAGGCGTTTGCTGTCGTGACCGATGATCTGCGTGTGCACCTCGACCTCGGCGTCGAGCTTCACTTCGTGCAGATAGTTGAGGTGCAGCTCCAGGGTAAACAACGAGTTGCCGCTGGCTTCGCGGCTGTTGCTGTCGAGCCCCAGGCGATCCATCAGCGCGTCGGTCGCGTAGCTGAAGATGAGCAAGTAGAAGGCGTCGCGCAGGTGGCCGTTGTAGTCGACCCAGTCGGGGATGATTCTGGTTTGGTAGGTGGTGAGGGTGGGCATGATTCCGGTTCCAATGTTGGTGGTGACTGGACCGCCGCTTTCGCGAGCAGGCTCGCTCCCACAAGGACAGCGCAAACCTGTGGGAGCGAGCCTGCTCGCGAAGGGGCCAGACCTGCGGGGCTCATTATTCGGCAAATGCCATCCCATGCTTCTCTTTGGTGGTCTTCACCGCCTCCAGCACCGCCAGCAGGCAGTCATCACGATAGCGCTCCAGCGCCGAAATGCTGTGTTTGCCCAATTGTTCGCTGGTGCCATCGACCACGTCATCGATCAGCTTGTCGGTCAGTTCGGGCGCCGGCAGGTAGGTCCACGGCAACTGCAACGCCGGGCCGAACTGTGCCATGAAGTGGCGCATGCCGGCATCGCCGCCGGCCAGGGTGTACGTCAGGAAGGTGCCCATGAACGACCAGCGCAGGCCCGCGCCGAAACGAATCGCGTCGTCGATTTCGCCGGTGGTTGCCACGCCGTCGTTGACCAGGTGCAGCGCCTCGCGCCACAACGCTTCGAGCAAGCGGTCGGCGATGAACCCCGGCACTTCCTTGCGTACGTGCAGCGGGCGCATGCCGAGGGATTCATAGACTTTCATCGCCGCTTGCACCGCTTCAGGCGCGGTGTTTTTGCCGCCGACCACTTCGACCAATGGCAGTAGGTAAACCGGGTTGAACGGATGGCCGACCACGCAGCGTTCCGGGTGCGTGGCGCTCTCGTAGAACTCGCTCGGCAACAGGCCGGAAGTGCTGGAGCCGATCAAGGCGTCGGGCTTGGCGGCGGCGCTGATTTTGCTGTGCAGTTCCAGTTTCAGTTCCAGGCGTTCCGGGGCGCTTTCCTGGATGAAATCGGCGTCGCGAACGCATTCTTCGATGGTCGCGACAAAGCGCAGACGATCCTGTGAGGCGCCAGGGGCCAGGCCTTGTTTTTCCAGGGCTCCCCAGGCGTTGGCAACGCGTTTGCGCAGGGCCGCTTCGGCGCCGGGCGCCGGATCCCAGGCCACCACGTCGAGACCGTGGGCGAGGGCGCGGGACACCCAACCGCTGCCGATGACACCGCTGCCCAGGGCGGCGAAGGTTTTGATTTCGGTGATAAAGCTCATGGCAACTTCCTGAATAGTTCGGTGATCCTTGTAGGAGCGAGCCTGCTCGCGATGGTATTCCAGGCGCTGAGTGGCGTCGGCTGTACCTTTTTCGCGAGCAAGCTCGCTCCTACAGGGGAAAAGGAGGGGTTATCCGCGCTGGGTCAGGCCCATTTTCTTGCGGCCTTCAGCCGGGGTGAGCACGCGGGCACCGAGGCGACTGAGGATTTCCGAGGCGCGTTCGACCAGTTGGCCGTTGGTCGCCAGCACGCCTTTGTCCAGCCACAGGTTGTCTTCCAGGCCGACTCGCACGTTGCCGCCGAGCAGCACCGCTTGTGCGGCCATCGGCATTTGCATGCGCCCGATGCCGAAACCGGCCCAGACCGCGTCGGCCGGCAGGTTGTCGACCATGGCTTTCATGGTGGTGGTGTCAGCCGGCGCGCCCCATGGGATGCCCAGGCAGAGCTGGAACAGCGGGTTGTCGAGCAGGCCTTCCTTGATCATCTGTTTGGCGAACCACAGGTGACCGGTGTCGAAAATTTCCAGCTCGGCCTTCACGCCCAGCTCTTGAATGCGTTTGGCGCCAGCGCGCAGTTGCGCCGGGGTGGAGACGTAGATGGTGTCGCCGTCGCCGAAATTCAGGGTGCCGCAATCGAGGGTGCAGATTTCCGGCAGCAGTTCTTCTACGTGAGCCAGGCGGGTCAGCGGGCCGACCAGGTCGGTGTTCGGGCCGAACTCCATCGGGTTTTCGCCAGCGCCGATTTCCAGGTCGCCGCCCATGCCGGCGGTCAGGTTGACGATGATGTCGACGTCGGCTTCGCGAATGCGCTCCATCACCTCACGGTACAGCGCCACATCACGGCTGAACTTGCCGGTTTCAGGGTCGCGAACGTGGCAGTGAACCACGGTGGCGCCGGCCTTGGCGGCTTCCACGGCGGCAGCGGCGATTTGTTTCGGGGTGACCGGCACATGTGGGCTCTTGGCGGTCGTGTCGCCAGCACCGGTGAGTGCGCAGGTGATGATGACGTCGTGGTTCATGAGGGGGTTCCTTGCAGGCGTGATTAGTCTGTCCGCAGCCCTTCCGGGCTGCGAATCGGTGGTTCAATTCAGGTCTTTTTACGGGTGAGTCATTTGCTGGTCAGTTGCAGGTTTTGAGCAGCCGGTTTGCCATCGAAGGTGGTGACGCCTTCGAGCCAGCGTTGCTTGTCCTGCGGGTGATCCTTGAGCCATTGCCTGGCGGATTCGAAGGCGTCCTTGTGATCGAGCAGCGGCTGCATCATCCGGCTCTCGTCTTCGGCGGTGAACGTCAGGTTGCTCAGCAGGCGGCCGATGTTCGGGCATTGTTCGGCGTATTTAGGCGCGGTCACGGTCCACACGGTGGCACTGCCTTCGTTCGGGCCGAGGGCGTCGTCGCTGCCGGTGAGGTAGGTCATCTTGACGTTGACGTTCATCGGGTGCGGCGCCCAGCCGAAGAACACCACGGCTTCGTTGCGGCGCACCGCGCGATCCACCGCGGCGAGCATGCCGGCCTCACTGGACTCGACCAACTGGAACTTGCCGAGGCCGAACTGGTTCTTGGCGATCATCGCCTTGATCTGGGTGTTGGCGCCCGAGCCCGGTTCGATGCCGTAGATCTTGCCGCCCAGCTCTTTTTCGAACTTGGCGATGTCGGCGAAGGTTTTCAGGCCCTTGTCCGCCAGGTAAGTCGGTACGGCGAGGGTGGCGCGTGCATCCTTGAGGCTCGGGGCTTGCAGCACCTTGACCTGATTGGCGTCGACGAACGGGGTGATGGTCTGGGTCATCAGCGGGTTCCAGTAACCCAGGAACAGGTCGAGGCGCTGATCACGGATCCCGGCGAAAATGATCTGCTGGGAGGCGCTGGTTTGTTTGGTGTTGTAGCCGAGGCCATCGAGCAATACCTGGGTCATGGCGCTGGTGGCGATCACGTCGGTCCAGTTCACTACACCCATGCGCACGTTCTGGCACGCGGCGGGTTCGGCGGCCATGACACTGGCGCTCAGGAAAGCGGTACCGCTGAGTGCAAGAACACAGCTGCTGATCAGTCGTTTCATCTCAGGTTTCCTCGGCAGTTCGTTATTGTGAGTTCCGGCGTCTGACGCGCCGGTGATACCAAGTTACGCAGCTAAGGCGCCATGAAAGCGCACTGCGGCGACCAGCTCTTGCACTGCGGCGACCTGTGCTCTTGAATGCCGCTTGCAAGTGGCGTATCAACATCAACACGCTACCCGCCCTCTCGTTCCCGCCAACCGAGTGCGCTCCATGTCCCAGGATTTCTATTTCTTGTTGATGCCGGGTTTCTCGGCCATTGGATTTATCTCGGCCATCGAGCCACTGCGGGTCGCCAATCGCTTTCGCGGCGAGCTGTATCGGTGGCATGTATTGAGCGCCGATGGCGGAGCAGTGCTGGCCAGCAACGGCATGTCGGTCAACGCCGACGCGGCACTGGAGCCGCTGAAAAAAGGCGCGACCCTGTTAGTGGTCGCCGGTTTCGAACCGCTGAAGTTCGCCACCCCGACGCTGGAGCACTGGCTGCGACGGCTGGACAACGAAGGCGTGACCCTCGGCGCCATCGACACCGGCAGTTTCATCCTCGCGGAAGCAGGCCTGCTCGACGGCCATCGCCTGACCCTGCACTGGGAAGCCATCGACGCCTTCAAGGAATCCTACCCGCAGCTCAGCGTCACCCAGGAGCTGTTCGAAATCGACCGACGGCGCATCACGTCGGCGGGTGGCACGGCCTCCATCGACCTGATGCTCGACCTTATCGCTCAAGCCCACGGCCCGGAGCTGGCGATCCAGGTCAGCGAACAGTTCGTGCTTGGCCGCATCCGCCCGCGCAAAGACCACCAGCGCATGGAAGTCGCCACCCGATATGGCATCAGCAACAAGAAACTGGTGCACGTGATCGGCGAAATGGAGCAGCACAGCGAACCGCCCCTGAGCACGCTGGAACTGGCGGAATCGATCAAAGTCACCCGGCGTCAGCTCGAACGGCTGTTTCGCCTGCACCTGAACGACACACCGAGCAATTTCTATCTGCGCTTGCGTCTGGAGAAGGCCCGGCAATTGCTGCGCCAGACCGACATGAGCGTGCTGGAAGTGAGCATTGCCTGCGGGTTTGAGTCGCCGTCGTATTTCACCCGTAGTTATCGGGCGAAGTATGAGCGCTGCCCACGGGAGGATCGGCGGCGGTTGGGGGATGGGCGGGAGTTGGTATGAGCTCAACGCAAAACAGAATGTGGGAGCGAGCCTGCTCGCGATAGCGGTGAATCAGGCGACATCAACTGAAATGACAAACCGCAATCGCGAGCTGGCTCGCTCCCACATTTGATCTGTTTTCGATTTTATTTTTTCATCAGCGCCGAACACGCCGCCTTGTAAGCCTCATGCTGATACTTGTTCAACGTCGCCGGCAGCTCAAAACCATGCTTCTTGGCCTGCGCATTGATGGTCTGCGGTGACAGCAGCGTCACCTCGCAATTTTCCAGCAACTGGAACACACCCTCGATCTTGAACGTGGTCGGTCCACCGGCGAACTCGCCTTTCTTGCTGCGCTTCTTGATCGCGATGCGATCAATGGCATTTTCGCGAACAAAGGACGCCACCTGCGCCGCGAAGACCTTGACGTTGGCGGCTTCGTCGTCATCGTCGAGGGCGATTTTCTTGGTCGCGAGCGCAACATGGCCCAGCGCCTGACCCTCCAGCATGGCCACGGCGATGATCGCTTCGCTGCCTTTGATTTCGATGCCGCAGACTTTCATGTTGAATCCCTTTACTGGCTGAAGGCGTGCAGCTTACAGCTCAAGTGGAACGGTGTTCTCTTACTCCTGCCCAATCGACTCCAAGAACTCCGACCGCTCGTCACTCATCCGTGCCACGCAATCATTTTGCGCAATGGTGAATGCCTTGCTGCCGGTGGTGGCCGGGAAGGCTTCGACGGCGCAGTCGGCGTCGCGGGTCTTCGTCCACTGCTGCTGAGCGGCCTTGATCCTGGCGGTGATGTCGCTCAGTTGCGACGGGTTCTTGCCGTAGAGCGACTGCATGCGCTCGTTCAGGCTTTTGAGGTTTTCGCTCAGCAGATCTTCGGCGGTGGATTTGCTGTAAGCCGAGCATTCCAGGGTCTGGACGTCGTTTTCCACTTTGTCGCATGGGTTGTCGTCGGATTCCTCCGCCGCGTGTACGCCGGTCGCTATCAGCGCCAAAGCCAGGATGATGGATTTCATTACGTTGCCGCCCCTTATTCCAGTAAAGCTTCCAGTAAAGCCTCAAGAGATGCGGCGAATTCTGGCCCAAGCCGAAGGCGTTGAACAGGTAGCAGATTGCGCCTGGCGACGACCCTTTGTCGCGGATTGACGCTTTCGGCAAACCCCCTGTCGTTTTTGCACCCGGTTGTCCCGGTCCTCAGGCATATGCTGGCCCCAAAGCGCCGGCAGACGATTCGGCGCATGAATCGCTAACAAGGGGACAGCCTGATGAGCCCAGCCGAATTGCACGCCGACAGCATCGTTATCGACGGGCTGATTATTGCCAAGTGGAACCGCGAACTGTTCGAAGACATGCGCAAGGGCGGTCTGACCGCTGCCAACTGCACCGTTTCGGTATGGGAGGGCTTCCAGGCCACTGTCAACAACATCGCCGCCAGCCAGAAACTGATCCGCGAGAACAGCGACCTGGTGATTCCGGTGCGTACCACCGCCGATATCCGCAAGGCCAAGGAGCAGGGCAAGACCGGCATCCTCTTCGGTTTCCAGAACGCCCACGCCTTTGAAGACCAGATCGGCTATGTCGAAGTGTTCAAGCAGCTCGGCGTCGGCATCGTGCAGATGTGCTACAACACCCAGAACCTGGTGGGCACCGGTTGCTACGAGCGTGACGGTGGCCTGTCGGGCTTCGGTCGTGAAATCGTCGCCGAGATGAACCGCGTCGGCGTCATGTGCGACCTGTCCCACGTTGGCTCCAAGACTTCCGAAGAAGTCATCCTCGAATCCAAGAAGCCGGTCTGCTATTCCCACTGCCTGCCGTCGGGTCTGAAGATTCACCCGCGCAACAAGTCCGATGAAGAACTGAAGTTCATCGCCGACCACGGCGGTTTTGTCGGCGTGACCATGTTCGCGCCGTTCCTGGCCAAGGGCATCGATTCGACCATCGACGACTACGCCGAAGCCATCGAATACACCATGAACATCGTCGGCGAAGACGCCATCGGCATCGGCACCGACTTCACCCAGGGTCATGGCCAGGACTTCTTCGAGTACCTGACCCACGACAAGGGCTACGCCCGCCGCCTGACCAGCTTCGGCAAGATCATCAACCCGCTGGGCATCCGTACCGTGGGCGAGTTCCCGAACCTGACCGAGACCCTGCTCAAGCGCGGCCATTCCGAGCGCGTGGTACGCAAGATCATGGGCGAGAACTGGGTGAACGTCCTGAAGGACGTCTGGGGCGAGTGAATAACTCCGGAGCCTACTCCGCTCGCCGATAGCTGCGTCAGGTCCTCGCGCCAAGCTCGCCGTACGTCCCGTACTGTCTCGCTTGTCGCTCCGGTCCTTCCTTGCTCTCGACGTGCTCGCTACGGCTCCAAAGTCATTCACACGGCTTGTTTATAAGAGCAAAGCAAAAGCTTTGCTAAGCACTGACCACGAATTTTCTGGAGTTAAGTTTCCATGGCCAAGATCGCCCCGCAATTGCCAATCGAAGTCGACAGCGAGACCGGTGTCTGGACGTCCGACGCCCTGCCGATGCTGTACGTGCCGCGCCATTTCTTCGTCAACAACCACATGGGCATCGAGGAAGTGCTGGGCGCCGAAGCCTACGCCGAGATCCTCTACAAGGCCGGCTACAAGTCCGCCTGGCACTGGTGCGAGAAAGAAGCTGAATGCCACGGCCTGGAAGGCGTCGCGGTGTTCGAGCACTACATGAAGCGCCTGTCGCAACGCGGCTGGGGCCTGTTCAAGATCCAGGACATCGATCTCGACAAAGGCACCGCCAGCGTCAAGCTCGAACACTCCGCGTTCGTCTACGTCTACGGCAAGGTCGGGCGCAAGGTCGACTACATGTTCACCGGCTGGTTTGCCGGTGCGATGGATCAGATCCTGGCCGCTCGCGGCAGCAAGATCCGCACCGTGGCCGAGCAAGTCTACGGTGGCTCCGAAGAGGGCCACGAAGACGGCTTGTTCATCGTCAAGCCGTTGTAAGTCGAGGAACCCGCCATGGCTTTCGAAGCAATGTTCCAGCCGATCCAGATCGGCAAACTGACCATCCGCAACCGCGTGCTCAGCACCGCGCACGCCGAGGTCTATGCCACCGACGGCGGCATGACCACCGACCGGTACGTCAAGTATTACGAAGAGAAGGCCAAGGGCGGGATCGGCCTGGCGATCTGCGGCGGTTCGTCCGTGGTGGCCATCGACAGCCCGCAGGAATGGTGGAGCTCGGTGAACCTGTCCACCGACCGCATCATCCCGCACTTCCAGAATCTGGCCGACGCCATGCACAAGCACGGCGCCAAGATCATGATCCAGATTACCCACATGGGCCGTCGTTCCCGTTGGGACGGCTTCAACTGGCCGACGCTGATGTCGCCGTCGGGCATACGCGAGCCGGTACACCGTGCCACCTGCAAAACCATCGAGCCGGAAGAGATCTGGCGGGTCATCGGTAACTACGCTCAAGCCGCGCGCCGCGCCAAGGCCGGTGGCCTGGACGGTGTCGAGTTGTCGGCCGTGCACCAGCACATGATCGACCAGTTCTGGAGCCCACGGGTCAACAAGCGTACCGACGAATGGGGCGGCACCTTCGAAGGCCGCATGAAGTTCGGTCTGGAAGTGTTGAAAGCGGTGCGTGCCGAGGTCGGTGACGATTTCTGCGTGGGCATGCGTATCTGCGGTGACGAATTCCACCCGGATGGCTTGTCCCACGAGGACATGAAGCAGATCGCCAAATACTACGACGACACCGGCATGCTGGATTTCATCGGCGTCGTGGGTTCGGGTTGCGACACCCACAACACCCTGGCCAACGTGATTCCGAACATGAGTTATCCACCGGAGCCGTTCCTGCACCTGGCTGCCGGTATCAAGGAAGTGGTCAAGGTCCCGGTGCTGCACGCGCAGAACATCAAGGACCCGAACCAGGCCACGCGCATTCTGGAGGGCGGTTACGTCGACATGGTCGGCATGACCCGCGCCCACATCGCTGACCCGCACCTGATCGCCAAGATCAAGATGGGCCAGATCGACCAGATCAAACAATGCGTCGGCGCCAACTACTGCATCGACCGTCAATACCAGGGCCTGGATGTGCTGTGCATCCAGAACGCGGCCACTTCCCGTGAATACATGGGCCTGCCGCACATCATCGAGAAAACCACCGGTGTGAAACGCAAAGTCGTGGTGGTCGGTGCCGGTCCTGCGGGGATGGAAGCGGCGCGCGTGGCCGCCGAGCGTGGCCACGACGTGACCTTGTTCGAGAAGAAAGAATTCATCGGCGGGCAAATCACCACGGCCTCGAAAGCGCCGCAACGGGACCAGATCGCCGGTATCACCCGCTGGTATCAGCTGGAACTGGCACGCCTGAAAGTCGACCTGCGCCTGGGGACTGCGGCGGATGCGCCAACCATCATGGACTTGCGTCCGGACGTGGTGGTGCTGGCGGTCGGCGGTCATCCGTTCCTGGAGCAGAACGAGCATTGGGGTGCGGCTGAAGGCCTGGTGGTCAGCAGCTGGGACATCCTCGATGGCAAAGTGGCACCGGGCAAGAACGTGCTGGTCTACGACACCATCTGTGAATTCACCGGCATGTCCACGGCGGACTTCCTCGCCGACAAGGGCAGCCAGGTCGAGATCGTCACCGACGACATCAAGCCGGGCGTGGCGATTGGCGGTACGTCGTTCCCGACTTACTACCGCAGCATGTACCCGAAAGAAGTGATCATGACCGGCGACATGATGCTGGAAAAGGTCTACCGCGAAGGCGACAAGCTCGTGGCGGTACTGGAAAACGAATACACCGGCGCCAAAGAGGAGCGGGTGGTGGACCAGGTGGTCGTGGAAAACGGCGTGCGCCCGGACGAAGAAATCTACTACGCGTTGAAGGAGGGTTCGCGCAACAAAGGCCAGATCGACGTCGAAGCCTTGTTCGCGATCAAGCCGCAACCTTGCCTGGAGCAGAGCGGCGACGGCTATTTGCTGTTCCGCATCGGCGACTGCGTGGCCCAGCGTAACGTGCACGCGGCGATCTACGACGCGTTGCGGTTGTGCAAGGATTTCTAAGAGCTTGTGGATAACCTTGTAGGAGCGAGCCTGCTCGCGATGAATTTGAAGGCGCCGCGTTCTTTCAGACCGCACGCGTCATCGTTAACGACCATCGCGAGCAAGCTCGCTCCTACAGGGGGTCGAGCAAAGCATCCAGGTAGTTAAGCCCGAGGTCTTTGGGAGCTTCACCATGTTGAACACCCTTCTTCCAATCCTGTTGTTCGCTGCCCTGGGCCTTGCGGTTCTGGGCGCGTTGCGGCGGGTGTCCATGTGGCGCCGGGGCCGGGCCTCGAAGGTCGACCTGATCGGCGGCCTGTTCGCCATGCCCAAGCGTTACATGGTCGACCTGCACCACGTGGTGGCGCGGGACAAATACATCGCCAACACCCACGTCGCCACGGCCGGTGGTGCGGTGGCGTCCATCGTGCTTGCAATTCTGGTGCACGGCTTCGGCCTGCATAACCGCATCCTCGGGTACGCACTGCTGCTGATGTCGGCGGTGATGTTCGTCGGTGCGATCTTCGTTTACCTGCGTCGACGCAACCCGCCGAGCCGTTTGTCCAAAGGCCCGTGGATGCGCCTGCCGAAAAGCCTGCTGGCGTTCTCGGCGTCGTTTTTCCTGGTGACCCTGCCCGTGGCGGGCATCCTTCCGGAGAACTTCGGCGGCTGGCTGTTGGCGACGATCCTCGGCATCGGCGTGCTGTGGGGCGTATCGGAACTGTTCTTCGGCATGACCTGGGGCGGGCCGATGAAGCACGCCTTCGCCGGTGCCCTGCACCTGGCCTGGCACCGTCGCGCCGAGCGCTTTGGTGGCGGTCGCTCCACGGGCTTGAAGCCGCTGGACCTGACCGACCTGTCTGCACCGCTGGGCGTCGAGAAACCCAAGGATTTCACCTGGAACCAATTGCTCGGTTTCGACGCCTGCGTGCAGTGCGGTAAGTGCGAAGCGGCGTGCCCGGCGTTCGCCGCCGGCCAGCCGTTGAACCCGAAAAAGCTGATTCAGGACATGGTCGTCGGCCTGGCGGGCGGCACCGATGCCAACTTCGCCGGCAGCCCGTATCCGGGCAAAGCCATTGGCGAACACGCCGGCAATCCCCATCAGCCGATCGTCAATGGTCTGGTGGATGCCGAGACCCTGTGGTCATGCACCACTTGCCGGGCCTGCGTCGAGGAGTGCCCGATGATGATCGAGCACGTCGATGCCATCGTCGACATGCGCCGTCACCTGACCCTGGAAAAAGGCGCGACCCCGAACAAGGGCGCCGAAGTCCTGGAAAACCTGATCGCCACCGACAACCCGGGCGGCTTTGCGCCGGGCGGACGGATGAACTGGGCGGCGGACTTGAACCTCAACCTGCTCAGTGAAAAGAAATCCACCGACGTACTGTTCTGGGTCGGCGACGGTGCCTTCGACATGCGCAACCAGCGCACCCTGCGCGCGTTCGTCAAAGTGCTGAAAGCCGCGAAGGTCGATTTCGCCGTGCTGGGCCTCGAAGAACGCGACAGCGGTGACGTGGCCCGACGCCTGGGCGATGAAGCGACCTTCCAGTTGCTGGCCAAACGCAACATCCAGACCCTGGCCAAATATCGCTTCAACCGCATCGTCACCTGCGACCCGCACAGCTTCCATGTGTTGAAAAACGAGTACGGCGCCTTCGACGGCAACTACCTGGTGCAGCACCACAGCACCTACATGGCGGAAATCATCCAGGCCGGTGCGCTGAACCTCGGTCAGCACAAGGGCGACAGCGTGACCTATCACGACCCGTGTTACCTCGGCCGCTACAACGGCGAGTACGAGGCGCCGCGTGAGGTATTGCGTGCGCTCGGGATCGAAGTCAAGGAAATGCAACGCTCCGGTTTCCGTTCGCGCTGCTGCGGCGGTGGCGGCGGAGCGCCGATCACCGACATTCCGGGCAAGCAACGGATTCCCGATATGCGCATGGAAGACATCCGCGAAACCGGTGCCGAACTGGTGGCCGTGGGTTGTCCACAGTGCACGGCGATGCTCGAAGGCGTGGTCGAGCCCCGGCCGTTGATCAAGGACATTGCCGAACTGGTGGCCGATGCGCTGCTCGAAGACCAGGCACCGAGCAAGCCGTCCACGCCAGCCAAACGTGAACCTGCGGAGGCCCACTGATGAGCGACATTATCCGCCGCGACCCTCGGGCCGAATGGATCGCCCGTAACCGTCTGCATCCGCTGCACGCCGCCATGCAGCCGGCGCAACACAGCTGGATGGGGCCCAATGGCGTCATCCGCAAGAACCCCCATGGCATTGGTTTTATCGGCCCGAACGGCATCAAGCGCATCGACCGCAGTGGCGCGCAACAGGGCGGCGCGACCAAGCGCTCGGCCGCCGTTGAAGTGCAATTGCCGCTGCATCAAGTGCCTGCACCGGCGTTCTACATCAGCGTCGTACCGGACATGGTCGGTGGCCGCTTGAGCAGTCACGACCGCGACCTCCTGGGCCTGGCCCATCAACTGGCGGGCAAGGATGGCGCGGTGCTGGCCGTGGTCTTTGGCGAACATAAAGAGAGCGCCTTTGCCAGCGCCGGCGTCGATCGCCTGCTGGTGCTCGAGGGCGAGGAATTCAGCGGTTATGCACCGGAACAACGGGTCCAGGGCTTGCGGGCTGTGGATAACCAGTTCAGTCCGCGTCACTGGTTGCTGCCGGACAGTCGTACCGGCGGTGGCGAACTCGGTCGTCGTTTTGCCGCGGCGTTGGGCGAACGCCCGGCCACGCGGGTCTGGCAGGTCAAGGACCAGGCGTGCATCGGCCGCGCCGGTGCCGGTCTGCAAGACCTTGCGCGTCCGCTCGCACGGTTGATTCTGGTGGCTGCCGAATGCGCCGAACCGGTCAGTGAAACCCGTCACGAAGCCCTGCCGGTGGAGTTATCCACAGCGGTTGCGCGCAGTCTGTCGCGGATCGAGGATCTGGGGGCGGTGGCGGTGGACCCGGCGGCGATCCCGATGGCCGAAGCGGAGTTCATCTTCTCCGGCGGCAACGGCGTCAAGGACTGGGGACTTTTCCACAGGACCGCCGAGGCATTGGGTGCCACCGAAGGCGCGTCCCGGGTTGCCGTGGACGATGGTTTCATGGCGCGCGACCGCCAGGTCGGCGCGTCGGGCACCTGGGTCACTGCGCGGGTCTATGTGGCGGTGGGGATTTCCGGGGCGATCCAGCACCTGCAGGGTATCGGTGCCTGCGACAAGGTGGTGGCGATCAACCTCGATCCCGGCTGCGACATGATCAAACGGGCCGACCTGTCGGTGATCGGCGAAAGCGCCGAGATTCTTCAAGCCTTGATCGCGGCGGTAGAGGCCTACCGCAACGACGCCAAGCGCGATGCGGCTTAAGGGAAGGAAAGGGTTATGAGCACGAAAATCATCAGCCTAGTGTCCATCGGCGCCCACCCGACATCCGGCCGTCCGCGTCGCGCCGAACAGGATGCGCGTGCCGTGGAACTGGGTCTGCAGTTGGCTGGGGATAACTTGCAGGTGCTGCATGCCGGCGATGTCGCCGAGCCTGCGTTGCGCGCTTATCTGGGCATGGGCCTGGAGCAATTGCATGTCCTGGAACAACCCGAAGGCGCTGATGCGCTGCCGGCGTTGACCGCGTATTTGCGCGATGCCGGCGCTCAGGTGGTGTTGACCGGCAGCCAGGCTGAAACCGGCGAAGGCTCGGGCATGTTGCCGTTCCTGCTGGCTGAAAGCCTGGGCTGGCCGCTGGTGGTGGGGCTGGCGCAGGTCGAGTCCATCGATGGCAGCTCGGCGCTGGTGCTGCAGGCCTTGCCCCGTGGCCAGCGTCGTCGCTTGAAGGTTCGCCTGCCGTTCCTGGCAACTGTGGATAACGCCGCGCCCAAGCCACGGCAAAGCGCCTACGGCCCGGCCCGGCGTGGGGTGTTGCAGGCCGATGAAGTGGAAGTCATCGACGATGAACTGCTGGCGGTGGCGACGCTGCAACCGGCCAAGCCGCGACCCAAGCGCCTTAAAGTCATCAAGGCCAAGAGCGGTGCCGACCGCATGAAAGCCGCAACGGCCAAGGCCAGCGGCGGCGGTGGGCAAGTGCTCAAGGGCGTCACGGCGCAGGCGGGGGCTGAAGCGATTCTCAAGCTGCTGATTGAAGAGGGCGTGGTGCGCTGACACCACCCAGCCTCTAGCCGCAATACCCGGAAAAACACCCATCCCTGAGGCGCATTGCTGCGCCGTGAGCGCCCACGTACAACGGGCGCTCGATGATCTGTGGAGTTTTAATCAATGTCGGTTGAGTTTCGTTCGGCGGTACGCGCGGATGCGCGCGAGATTGCGCGTCTGTTCCAGATTTCCTCGGAAGGCGCTTCGGATTACATCTGGAGCCAGATAGCAGAGCCCGGGCAGGATCTGTTGGACGTGGGAGCCATCCGTTATGCCCGTGAAGATGTGGATTTTTCCTACCAGAATTGCCTGATCGCCGAGGCCGACGGGAAGGTCATTGGCATGCTGCACAGCTATGTGATGCGTTACGACCCGTTCGCGGCGCCAGTGACCGATCCAGTGCTGGCGCCGTACGCCACGATGGAAATCCCCGACACTCTTTATATATCCAGCCTGGCGCTGCACGAGGGCTGGCGAAACCAGGGCCTGGGCAAGCAGTTTCTCGCTTACGCCTACGACCGCGCCAATCGGCTCGGGCTCAACGGCCTGAGCCTGATCGACTACGCCGCGAACACCGGCGCCCGGCGCTTCTATGAGCGCCACGGCTTCCGTATCGTCGATACCTGCCAGATCACGCCGCATCCGATGATTCGGGTCACGGGCGAAGCCTATTTGATGTATCGGCCTTAGCGGGCCATCGAGCCGACGGACGACCCAGTCAGGCTGTGAGACGCCTGGGGCCGGTCGGGCATTCAATGTTTGCCCAGCGGCCCCAGCCTGGTTCTCCACAATCTCTGTTAACGCTTCTGTGGATAACATGTTCACCCCTCGCTGCAACCCCTGAAAATCAAGCCCTTCAGCCCGTAGATCAAAAAACAATCAGCTTAAGCCACGGTTTTTTCGGTAGTTTTTCTGAGGATAAGTGTGTTCGCGAAGTAATACTTGTCCCCGATCTCTGTTGGCGCTTCTGTGGATAAGATGTTCGCTTACCGCTACAGGCCCTATAAACCGAGCCTTTCAGGTGTCTGATCAAAAAATGATCGAATTGCCGTTTTTATCCATTCCACCTCCCGCAAATGCAGAAATTACGCGGCTTTCAGCGGTTTTCCACAGAGGCGCAGAAGTTGCCCCCAAAGTCTGTTGGCGCTTCTGTGGATAAGGTGTTTGCCATCCGCTACAGGCCCTGTAGTACGTGGCTTTCAAAGGTTTGGTTGAAAAATGATCAAGTGCAGCGGGAAACCGTGATTCTGGATAAGTCACGGATTTTCTTCGGTTTCTGTGGAGAAAATTATGCGCCTGTCCACAGTTGTCCCCATTTGCTGTGGGTGGAGATGTGGATAACTTGTTCGCGAAAGGCTGGGAGGCGCGCACCGTATAGCGCTGAACGAAATAGATCATATTTCGTACAGTTCTAAATGGAAGAGGGTAATGGCGGGAGTAAAACGTCGCGAACAGGCCCCTTGTAGGAGCGAGCCTGCTCGCGATGGTCGTGAACGATAACGCGTTAAACCAGATGCCCCGAGGCGTGCTCGGGTTTTTCGCGAGTCGGCTCGCTCCTACAGGGCTTGCGTTAGCCTTGGACAGGGACGCCTTTGAGGTACGGCGCAGGCTCGGCCCCCAGATTGTTCAGCATCCGCTCGCTGTACCAATCCACGAAATTCACCACGCCGAACTCATAGGTCTTGGAGTACGGCCCAGGCTGGTACGCGGTGGAGTTGATGCCGCGCTGGTTTTCTTCGGCCAGGCGACGGTCCTGGTCGTTGGTGGCGTCCCAGACCAGGCGCATGCGCTCCACGTCGTAGTCCACGCCTTCGACGGCGTCCTTGTGCACGATCCACTTGGTGGTGACCATGGTTTCCTGGGCGCTGATCGGCCACACGGTGAACACGATGATGTGGTCGCCCATGCAGTGGTTCCATGAGTGCGGCAGGTGCAGGATGCGCATCGAGCCCAGGTCCGGGTTCTTGATGCGGCCCATGAGCTTGGCGCAGCCTTGCTTGCCGTCCATGGTCATCGATACGGTGCCTTTGAGCAGCGGCATGCGCACGATGCGGTTACGCAGGCCGAAGCTGGCGTGGGCGTAAGGGATCTTCTCGGCTTCCCAGGCAGCGGCGGAGGCGGCGACGTGGTCCTTGAACGCCTGGTCGGCGCGCGGGTCGGTGACGTCGTCCCATTCCAGCAGGGTTTTCAGCAGTTCCGGGTGCGACGCGTTGCAGTGGTAGCACTCGCGGTTGTTTTCCAGCACCAGTTTCCAGTTGGCCTTTTCCATCAAGGTGGTTTGCACCGCCACCTTGGTGTTTTCCATGTCGTACGGTTCCATGTAATGGTTGAGCGTCGACAGGAAGTCATCGATGGCCGGCGGGTTATCCGACAGGCTGATGAAGATGTAGCCGCCAGCGGTTTTCACGTTCACTGGCTTGAGGCCGTACTGCTTCATGTCGAAGTCGGCGCCCATTTCGGTGCCGGCGAACAGCAGGCGACCGTCGAGTTCGTAGGTCCACTGGTGGTAGTGGCAAACCAGTTTGGCGACCTTGCCCTTGTCGCTGGTGCACAGGCGCGAGCCACGGTGACGGCAGACGTTATGGAACGCGTGCACGACGCCTTCGGCGCCACGGATCACGATGATCGGGTTCTTGCCGACTTGCAGCGTCAGGTAGTTGCCCTTGGTGGGGATCTCGCAGGTCATGCCGGCGATCAGCCACTCTTTCTGAAAGATTTCCTGCATGTCGATATCAAACAGGCGATCGTCAGAGTAAAACGGCTGCGGCAGCGAGAACGTGCGCTCGCGCTCTTGCAGCATCTGGGCGGTGGCCTTGCGTGCGGGTTCCAGCGGATCGCCCAGGCTCAGGGTAGTAGTGACGTCCATCGTTTAATCCTCAAGGCCATCTGCGTGGCCGGCGAAAGTGGCTAATCAGGTGTGCTGCTCGGGTTTGCTACGCAAGGTGTAAAAGTTGTGTCTTGGTATGGGGCGAGTGTGGGGCCGGCGCTGGCCAGAACCTTATCCATGGGCGACATGGTGCAATCTGTTCCCGACGCGCAAGCCCCGGTAGTTGGGGGCTGGTCGCGATAAGCATGTGAATGTCGCAGATAGGTAAATGGGTGGTTCGCGCTATACGCAGAATCGCCAACATGAAGGCCGACAGTCGGCCGTGGAGATCAGCATGTCCAACAACTTCCTGAACCCGGTAACCACCCAGACCTGGGCCAATGGTCGGCACATCGTCCGTTGCGTCAAAGTCATCCAGGAAACCTGGGATGTGCGCACCTTTTGCTTCATGGCCGACCAGCCGATCATGTTCTTCTTCAAACCGGGGCAGTTTGTCACCCTGGAGCTGGAAATCGAAGGCCAGCCGATCATGCGTTCGTACACCATTTCCAGCTCGCCATCGGTGCCGTACAGCTTTTCGGTGACCATCAAGCGCGTGCCGGGCGGCAAGGTTTCGAACTGGTTGCACGACACCCTGCACGAAGGCCAGGAACTGGCGGTGCACGGGCCGGTCGGGCTGTTCAACGCCATCGACTTCCCGAGCCCGAAAGTGCTGTACCTCAGCGGCGGCGTCGGGATCACCCCGTGCATGTCCATGGCGCGCTGGTTCTACGACACCAACGGCAATGTCGACATGACGTTCATCCACAGCGCCCGTTCGCCCAAGGACATCATTTACCACCGCGAGCTGGAGCACATGGCGTCGCGGATCGACAACTTCAGCCTGCACCTGATCTGCGAGAAACACGGCCTCGGTGAGCCGTGGGCCGGTTATCGCGGTTACCTGAACCACAAGATGCTGGAACTGATGGCGCCGGACTTCCTCGAGCGCGAAGTGTTCTGCTGCGGCCCGACGCCGTACATGAACGCGGTCAAGCGCCTGCTGGAAAACGCTGGCTTCGACATGAAGCGCTATCACGAGGAATCGTTCGGCGCGACACCACCGGAAGCCCGCGCCGATGCAGTGGAACAAGCCGAGCAGGCTGCCGATGCACCGGAAGTCGACGCGGCCGATCTGCATGAGGTGCAATTCACCGCCTCCGGCAAGAGCATTCGCGTGGCACCGGGCGAGACCGTTCACGCCGCTGCGGCGAAAGTCGGCCTGATGATCCCGAAAGCCTGCGGCATGGGCATTTGCGGTACCTGCAAGGTGCTGAAGCTGGGCGGCGAAGTCGAGATGGAGCACAACGGCGGGATCACCGAGGAAGACGAAGCCGACGGGTTCATTTTGTCGTGCTGCAGCGTGCCGAAGGGGGATGTGCGGATCGAGTTCTAACCGACGCTGGTTTCCTGTAGGAGCGAGCTCGCTCCCACAATTACAGTGTTTTTTCAGTCAACGAATAGGTCGGGCATCAGCTTGTCATTGGTGCCCGGTGCAAACCGATAGTGTTCGAACTCCGTCACGCCGTTCTCTCGCAATATCTCCTCATCAATCAACAACCGCCCGGTCAGGCTGCGATTCGTGCTGCCGAGAATGACGTGGGCGGCATCGGCCATGATCGCCGGCGTCCTGGCGTGCTTGAACGATTCCCGTGAGCCCAGCTGAAACTCGATGGCAGCGGTGGCAATCATCGTCTGTGGCCACAGCGAGTTGACGCTGATGCCGTAGTTTTTGAATTCCTCGCTCATGCCCAGCGTCAGCATGCTCATGCCGTACTTGGTCACGGTATACGGGCTGTATTGGGCGAACCATTGGGTTGCCAGGTTCAGTGGTGGCGACAGGTTGAGGATGTGCCCGGCGGATTTCTTCAGGTAGGGCAGGGCGGCCTGGCTGCACAGCAGCACGGCGCGGGTGTTGATCTGGTGCATGAGGTCGAAGCGCTTGAGTTCGATGTGCTGCACACCGGTCAACTTGATTGCCCCGGCATTGTTGACCAATGCATCGATGCCGCCGAAATGTTGGTTGGCCTGGGCCAGGGCCTGATGCACGGCGATTTCGTCGCGTACATCCACCTGCAAGGCCAGCGCCTTGCCACCCGCAGCTTCGACTTCCTTGGCCACGCTGTAGATGGTGCCGGGCAGCTTGGGGTGCGGTTCGGCGCTTTTGGCGGCAATCACGATGTTTGCGCCATCGCGTGCGGCCCGCAGCGCGATCTCCCGACCAATCCCACGACTGGCACCGGTAATGAACAGCGTTTTGCCTTGAAGGGACATGCGTGCGCTCCTGATTATTGTTATGAGAGCGGATGGGCTCGACAAACAATGTAGACGAAGTCTTCAGGTGCGAATGATGAGGGCGAGTGGGTGGGGCTTTTGTGGGAGCGAGCTTGCTCGCGATGGCGGTGTGTCAGCTGACATCATTGTTGGATGGGCTGGCCTCATCGCAAGCTCGCTCCCACAGGGGGGGGCAGTGCAAACCAGGGTTTTTAGTGCGACATCACTTCACGGATGTCCCTGGCCAATTCCCGCACGCGTTCTTCTTCGGTGTCCCACGAGCACATGAAGCGTGCGCCGCCGTTGCCGATGAAGGTGTAGAAGCGCCAGCCCTTGGCGGTCAGCGCGGCGATGGCCGGTTCCGAGAGTTGCAGGAACACGCCGTTGGCCTGAACCGGGAACATCAGTTCCACGCCAGGAATGTCGCTGACCAGCTCGGCCAGCAATTGCGCGCAGCGGTTGGCGTGATTGGCGTATTTGAGCCAGGCGTCGTTTTCCAGGATCCCGACCCAGGGCGCGGAGAGGAAACGCATTTTCGACGCCAGTTGCCCGGCCTGTTTACAGCGGTAGTCGAAGTCTTCGGCCAGTGTGTGGTTGAAGAACAGGATCGCTTCGCCCACGGCCATGCCGTTTTTCGTGCCGCCGAAGCACAGCACGTCGACGCCGGCCTTCCAGGTCAGGTCCGCTGGCGAGCAGCCGAGGAATGCGCAGGCGTTGGAGAACCGCGCGCCGTCCATGTGCAGGTTCAGGCCCAGTTCCTTGCAGGTGGCGCTGATGGCGCGGATTTCGTCCGGGGTGTAGACGCTGCCGACTTCGGTGGCCTGGGTGAGGGTCACGACGCGGGGTTTCGGGTAGTGGATGTCCTGGCGCTTGAGGGCGACTTCGCGGATCGATTCCGGAGTCAGCTTGCCGTTTTCGGTGCGGGCGATCAGCAGTTTGGAGCCGTTGGAGAAGAATTCCGGCGCGCCACATTCGTCGGTTTCGACGTGGGCGGTTTCCGAGCAGATCACGCTGTGGTAACTCTGGCACAGCGACGAGAGGGCCAGGGAGTTGGCCGCGGTGCCGTTGAAGGCGAAGAACACTTCGCAGTCGGTTTCGAACAATTTACGGAAATCGTCGGACGCGCGGGCGGTCCATTCGTCGTCGCCGTATGCGCGCTGGTGGCCATGGTTGGCCTGCTCCATGGCCGCCCAGGCTTCGGGGCAAATGCCGGAGTAGTTGTCGCTGGCGAATTGTTGGCTCTTGTCGGTCATGGCCTGCTTCCGTGGTCGGGGCGCTTATGGTGAAGCGTCTCGTGGTCAATGAGGGTGCGCACTCTACCGAAGATCGTCCGGGGAGCGCACGGGATGTCACTGTCAGAAAATTACGGGGATACCGGGCAATTATGCACGTGGCGATGCACTTGACACAGCAGCACTTAACGCCGCGCGACGGTGCACTGGATCTGCTCAAGTGGCTGGCGCTGCTGAGCATGGTGCTCGATCACCTGCGTTATGTCGGTTATTCCGTCGATCTTTTGTATGTGCCGGGGCGTCTGGCGTTTCCGTGGTTTTGCCTGGCGATGGCGGCCAATCTGGCGCGCACGCCCGCCGTGAAGTCAGAGGGACAATGGCGCTATCTGGGCTGGTTGCTGCTGTTCAGTGCGGTGAGCGAAGTGCCTTACCGGATGTACATTCCGGATCCCGACACCTTGAACGTCTTGCCTACCCTGGCCTTGGGCCTGCTGGTGGCACGGGGCTGGCAAGCGCAAGGGCTTCAGGCGCGACTGTTGGCGCTCGTCGCCCTGGTGCTGGCGGCGGTTTTCTGGTCGCGATTGATGTTCGGTTTCTTTGGCGTGCTGTTGCCGTTGGCGCTGCTGCTGGTGATCCGACGTCCCTGGTGTTTCGCGCTGTTGCCGGGGCTGGTTTGTCTGGCGGCCAATCAATGGCAAGTGCTGTATCACGCCGCACGATTGGGCAATCCTGCGGCCATTCCGGCCATCGCCACATGCCTGATCGCGCCCTGGCTGGGACTGTTCTTGTTGCGACATGCCAAGGGCGTAAAACCACCACCGATGCGGCGTTGGGCGTATGCCCTCTATCCGGTGCATTTCCTTGTGCTGCTACTCGTCCGCCAGATCGCCGTATAACCCTGTGGGAGCTGGCTTGCCAGCGATAGCGGTGGACCAGTCGCCATCAATACTGGATGTGATGCCATCATCGCTGGCAAGCCAGCTCCCACAGGGTTTCTCACTGATTTGAGAAGAGTGCCCGACCAGTCATTCTCCGCCATGTCGTAAACGCACCTTTACGTGGCGTCCGTAGGCATTTGGCCTGTCTGCGCCGGTCATACCATCGCTATCAAAGGGCACTGCCGAAACACCGGTGCCTTACCGAGACGAATGGCGCATAGATGCCGCTGGGAGAGACGCGATGTTCAGCAAGCAAGACCAGATCCAGGGTTACGACGATGCACTGCTGGCGGCGATGAATGCCGAGGAGCAACGCCAGGAAGATCACATCGAGCTGATCGCGTCAGAGAACTACACCAGCAAACGCGTCATGCAGGCCCAGGGCAGCGGCCTGACCAACAAATACGCCGAAGGCTATCCGGGCAAGCGCTACTACGGTGGCTGCGAGCACGTGGACAAGGTTGAAGCCCTGGCCATCGAGCGCGCCAAGCAACTGTTCGGCGCCGACTACGCCAACGTCCAGCCGCACTCCGGCTCTTCGGCCAACAGCGCGGTTTACCTGGCCCTGCTGCAAGCGGGCGACACCATCCTGGGCATGAGCCTGGCCCACGGCGGTCACCTGACCCACGGCGCCAAAGTGTCGTCCTCGGGCAAGCTGTACAACGCCGTGCAGTACGGCATCGATACCAAGACCGGGCTGATCGACTACGACGAAGTCGAGCGTCTGGCCGTCGAGTGCAAGCCGAAGATGATCGTCGCCGGCTTCTCCGCCTACTCCAAGACCCTGGACTTCCCGCGCTTCCGTCAGATCGCCGACAAGGTTGGTGCGCTGCTGTTCGTCGACATGGCGCACGTGGCCGGTCTGGTCGCCGCCGGTCTGTACCCGAACCCGCTGCCGTACGCTGATGTGGTCACCACCACCACCCACAAGACCCTGCGCGGTCCACGTGGCGGCCTGATCCTGGCCAAGGCCAACGAAGAAATCGAGAAGAAGCTCAACGCCGCGGTATTCCCCGGCGCCCAGGGCGGCCCGCTGATGCACGTGATCGCCGGCAAGGCAGTGTGCTTCAAGGAAGCGCTGGAGCCAGGCTTCAAGGCCTACCAGCAACAAGTCATCGACAACGCCCAGGCCATGGCCGGCGTATTTATCAAACGCGGCTACGATGTAGTGTCCGGCGGCACCGATAACCACCTGTTCCTGGTCAGCCTGATCCGTCAGGGCCTCACCGGCAAAGAGGCGGATGCAGCGCTCGGTCGCGCCCACATCACCGTGAACAAGAACGCTGTCCCGAACGATCCACAGTCGCCGTTCGTCACCTCCGGCCTGCGCATCGGCACCCCGGCGGTGACCACGCGCGGCTTCAAGGTGACCCAGTGCGTCACTCTGGCGGGCTGGATCTGCGACATCCTCGACAACCTCGGCGACGCCGATGTCGAGGCCAATGTCGCCGAGCAAGTGGCGGCCCTGTGCGCGGACTTCCCGGTTTATCGCTGAGTGCGGTTTTGGAGTAAATGACTATGCAACGCTACTCGGGCTTCGGCCTCTTCAAACACTCTCTCAGCCACCACGAAAACTGGCAGCGGATGTGGCGCACGCCGACCCCTAAAAAGGTCTACGACGTGGTCATCGTCGGCGGTGGCGGACATGGTCTGGCGACCGCCTACTACCTGGCCAAGGAACACGGCATCACCAACGTGGCCGTGGTCGAAAAAGGCTGGCTGGGCGGCGGTAACACCGCGCGCAACACCACCATCGTTCGTTCCAACTACCTGTGGGACGAGTCGGCGCACCTGTACGAACACGCGATGAAGCTGTGGGAAGGCCTGTCCCAGGACCTGAACTACAACGTGATGTTCTCCCAGCGCGGCGTCTACAACCTGTGCCATACCCTGCAGGACATCCGTGATTCCGAGCGTCGTGTCAGCGCCAACCGCCTCAACGGCGTCGACGGCGAACTGCTCGATGCCAAGCAAGTGGCCGACGAGATTCCGTACCTCGACTGCTCGAAGAACACCCGCTACCCGGTGATGGGCGCTACCGTCCAGCGTCGCGGCGGCGTGGCCCGTCACGATGCCGTGGCCTGGGGCTTTGCCCGTGCCGCCGACGCACTGGGCGTGGACCTGATCCAGCAGACCGAAGTGATTGGTTTCCGCAAGGAAAACGGTGTGTGCATCGGTGTCGAAACCAACAAGGGCTTCATCGGCGCCAAGCGCGTCGGCGTGGTCACCGCCGGTAACTCCGGGCACATGGCCAAGCTGGCCGGTTTCCGTCTGCCGATCGAATCCCACCCGCTGCAAGCGCTGGTGTCCGAGCCGATCAAGCCGATTATCGACAGCGTGATCATGTCCAACGCCGTACACGGTTACATCAGCCAGTCCGACAAGGGCGACCTGGTGATCGGCGCCGGTATCGACGGCTACAACGGCTACGGCCAGCGTGGTTCGTACCCGGTGATCGAGCACACCATCCAGGCCATCGTCGAAATGTTCCCGGTGCTGTCGCGCGTCCGCATGAACCGTCAGTGGGGCGGCATCGTCGACACCACGCCGGATGCGTGCCCGATCATCTCGAAAACCCCGGTACCGAACATGTTCTTCAACTGCGGTTGGGGCACCGGTGGCTTCAAGGCAACACCTGGCTCGGGCAACGTGTTTGCCGCGAGTCTGGCCAAGGGTGAAATGCACCCGTTGGCCGCACCTTTCTCCATCGACCGTTTCCACAACGGTGCGTTGATCGATGAACACGGCGCTGCTGCGGTTGCCCACTAACAGGAGAAATCCCCATGTTGCATATCTTCTGTCCTCACTGCGGCGAACTGCGCTCCGAAGAGGAATTCCACGCATCCGGCCAGGCGCACATCCCGCGTCCACTGGATCCGAACAGCTGCACCGACGAGGAGTGGGGCGACTACATGTTCTTCCGCGACAACCCTCGCGGTCTGCACCATGAACTGTGGATTCACGCCGCCGGTTGCCGTCAGTACTTCAACGCCACCCGCGACACCGTGACCTACGAGATTCTCGAAACCTACAAGATCGGCACCAAGCCACAATTCACCGACAAGACCGATAGCCCGAAAGCGGCCAGCACGGCTCTGGGAGAGAAGGTATGAGCCAGACCAATCGCCTGTCCAACGGCGGACGGATCGACCGCAACAAAGTCCTGACGTTCACCTTCAACGGCCAGAGCTACAAAGGCTACGAAGGCGACTCCCTGGCCGCTGCACTGCTGGCCAACGGCGTCGACATCATCGGTCGCAGCTTCAAGTACTCCCGCCCGCGCGGCATCTTCGCCGCCGGTGCCGAAGAGCCGAACGCGGTGCTGCAGATCGGCGCCACCGAAGCCACGCAAATCCCGAACGTACGCGCCACGCAACAAGCGCTGTATCAAGGCCTGGTCGCCACCAGCACCAACGGCTGGCCAAGCGTGAACAACGACATGATGGGGATTCTCGGCAAGGTCGGCGGCAAGCTGATGCCACCGGGTTTCTACTACAAAACCTTCATGTACCCGCAATCGTTCTGGATGACCTACGAGAAGTACATTCGCAAGGCCGCCGGTCTGGGCCGCTCGCCGACCGAGAACGATCCGGACACCTACGACTACATGAACCAGCACTGCGACGTGCTGATCGTCGGCGCCGGCCCTGCGGGTCTGGCCGCTGCACTGGCGGCTGCACGCAGTGGCGCCCGGGTGATCCTCGCCGATGAGCAGGAAGAGTTCGGCGGCAGCCTGCTCGACTCCCGCGAAAGCCTCGACGGCAAGCCTGCCGTGGAGTGGGTCGCCAGCGTCATCGCCGAGCTGAAGGACACCCCGGACGTGCTGCTGTTGCCGCGCGCCACGGTCAACGGCTACCACGACCATAACTTCCTGACCATTCACGAGCGGCTCACCGATCACCTCGGCGACCGTGCCCCGATTGGCCAGGTGCGTCAACGCATCCACCGCGTTCGCGCCAAGCGTGTGGTGCTGGCGACCGGTGCTCACGAGCGTCCGCTGGTTTACGGCAACAACGACGTGCCGGGCAACATGCTGGCCGGTGCTGTCTCGACTTATGTGCGCCGTTACGGCGTGGCACCGGGCAAGAAACTTGTCCTGAGCACCAACAACGACCATGCCTATCGCGTGGCGCTGGATTGGCTCGACGCCGGCCTGCAAGTCGTGGCCGTCGCCGATGCTCGCAGCAACCCGCGTGGGGCGCTGGTGGAAGAAGCACGCGCCAAAGGCATCCGCATCCTCACCGGCAGCGCCGTGATCGAGGCCCGTGGCAGCAAGCACGTGACCGCTGCCCGCGTGGCCGCGATCGATGTCAAGGGACACAAAGTCACCAGCCCTGGCGAATGGCTCGAGTGCGACCTGGTCGCCAGTTCCGGCGGCTACAGCCCGGTGGTTCACCTGGCTTCGCACCTGGGCGGCAAGCCGATCTGGCGCGAAGACATCCTCGGTTTCGTGCCGGGTGAAGCACCGCAGAAACGCGTGTGCGTCGGCGGCATCAACGGCGTCTATGGCCTGGGTGATTCCCTGGCCGACGGTTTTGAAGGCGGCGTGCGCGCGGCCAGCGAAGCCGGTTTCGGTACGGTCGAAGCGACGCTGCCCAAAGCCCTGACACGTCTGGAAGAGCCGACCCTGGCGCTGTTCCAGGTGCCCCATGAAAAGAACACCGCACGGGCGCCGAAGCAATTCGTCGACCTGCAGAACGACGTCACCGCCGCCGCCATCGAACTGGCGACCCGCGAGGGCTTCGAGTCGGTCGAGCACGTCAAGCGCTACACCGCGCTGGGCTTCGGCACCGATCAGGGCAAGCTCGGTAACGTCAACGGCCTGGCGATTGCCGCCCGTTCGCTGAACGTGACCATCCCGCAGATGGGCACCACCATGTTCCGCCCGAACTACACGCCGGTGACCTTCGGCGCCGTGGCCGGTCGTCACTGTGGGCACATCTTCGAGCCGGTGCGTTTCACCGCCCTGCATCACTGGCACCTGAAAAATGGCGCCGAGTTCGAAGACGTCGGTCAGTGGAAACGCCCCTGGTACTTCCCGAAATCCGGTGAAGACATGCACGCCGCGGTCAAGCGTGAATGCAAAGCCGTGCGCGACAGCGTTGGCCTGCTGGACGCTTCGACCCTGGGCAAGATCGACATCCAGGGCCCGGACGCGCGTGAGTTCCTCAACCGCATCTACACCAACGCCTGGACCAAGCTCGATGTGGGCAAGGCGCGTTACGGCCTGATGTGTAAAGAAGACGGCATGGTGTTCGACGACGGCGTGACCGCCTGCCTGGCCGACAACCATTTCGTCATGACCACCACCACCGGCGGCGCCGCACGCGTGCTGCAATGGCTGGAGATCTATCAACAGACCGAATGGCCAGACCTGAAGGTGTACTTCACGTCCGTGACCGACCACTGGGCAACCATGACCCTGTCCGGGCCGAACAGCCGCAAGCTGCTCAGCGAAGTCACCGACATCGACCTGAGCAACGAAGCCTTCCCGTTCATGACCTGGAAAGAAGGTCTGGTCGGTGGCGTACCGGCGCGGGTGTTCCGGATTTCGTTTACCGGTGAGCTGTCGTACGAAGTCAACGTGCAAGCCGACTATGCGATGGGTGTGCTGGAGAAGATTGTCGATGCTGGCAAGAAGTACAACCTGACGCCATATGGCACCGAAACCATGCACGTGCTGCGGGCCGAGAAGGGCTTCATCATCGTCGGCCAGGACACCGACGGCTCGATGACCCCGGACGACCTGAACATGGGCTGGTGCGTGGGTCGCACCAAACCGTTCTCGTGGATCGGCTGGCGTGGCATGAATCGCGAAGACTGCGTGCGTGATCAACGCAAGCAGCTGGTTGGCCTGAAGCCGATCGATCCGACCAAATGGCTGCCGGAAGGGGCGCAACTGGTGTTCAACACCAAGCAGGCGATCCCGATGACCATGGTCGGTCACGTGACCTCCAGCTACGCGCACAACTCCCTGGGCTATTCGTTTGCCATGGGCGTGGTCAAGGGCGGCCTGAACCGCATGGGTGAGCGCGTGTTCGCGCCACTGGCGGACGGCAGCGTGATCGAAGCGGAAATCGTTTCTTCGGTGTTCTTCGATCCGAAAGGCGAGCGCCAGAACGTTTGACGGCCTCGGGCCCTGTGGTGACTGTGCCGCCGCTATCGCGAGCAGGCTCGCTCCCACAGGGAAACCCGGTCAAATGTGGGAGCGAGCCTGCTCGCGATAGCAGTAGACCTGCCACCACAAGGGCCGGAACCAACAGAATTCAGGAAAAGGTGCTTTATGACCGCAGCCAATGTTTACCAACAACGCCCAACCTCCGGGGCCAAGGCCGAGTCGTCGCTGCATCACGCCGACCTCGCCAGCCTGGTGGGCAAGGGTCGCAAGAACGCCGGCGTGACCGTGCGCGAGAAAAAACTCCTCGGTCACCTGACCATTCGTGGCGATGGCCATGACGCAGCGTTCGCTGCCGGCGTGCACAAGGCCCTGGGCATCGAATTGCCGGCCGCGCTGACCGTCATCGTCAAAGGTGAAACCAGCCTGCAATGGATGGGGCCGGATGAATGGCTGCTGATCGTGCCGACCGGTGAAGAATTCGCCGCCGAGAAAAAACTGCGTGAAGCGCTGGGCGACCTGCACATCCAGATCGTCAACGTCAGCGGCGGGCAGCAGATCCTCGAACTGAGCGGCCCGAACGTGCGCCAGGTGCTGATGAAGTCCACCAGCTACGACGTGCACCCCAACAACTTCCCGGTGGGCAAGGCGGTTGGCACGGTGTTCGCCAAGTCGCAACTGGTGATCCGTCACACCGCCGAAGACACCTGGGAACTGCTGATTCGTCGCAGCTTCTCGGATTACTGGTGGTTGTGGTTGCAGGATGCAGCGGCCGAGTACGGGCTGAGCGTTCAGGCCTGACCACAACCGACCTTGTAGGAGCGAGCCTGCTCGCGATGGACGTTAACGATGACGCGTTCTTCCTGATACAACGCGCCGCTCTCAAGTCCATCGCGAGCAGGCTCGCTCCCACAAGAAGCCGTTTCGACTATCGATGTCTCAGGAGTCACCGCACTATGAGCCGCGCCCCAGACACATGGATTCTGACCGCCGACTGCCCCAGTGTCCTCGGCACGGTGGACGCGGTGACGCGCTTTCTGTTCGAGCAGAGCTGCTACGTCACCGAACACCATTCCTTCGATGACCGGCTCTCGGGCCGCTTCTTCATTCGCGTGGAATTCCGCCAGCCCGACGGTTTCGACGAGCAGGCGTTTCGTACAGGCTTGCAGGCCCGCGGCGAAGCCTTCGGCATGGCCTTCGAGCTGACCCCGCCGCACTACCGGCCGAAAGTGGTGATCATGGTCTCCAAGGCCGATCACTGCCTCAACGACTTGCTCTATCGCCAGCGCATCGGCCAGTTGTCGATGGACGTGGTTGCCGTGGTGTCGAACCACCCGGACCTCAAGCCTTTGGCCGACTGGCATCAGATTCCGTACTACCACTTCCCGCTGGATCCGAACGACAAGCCGTCACAGGAGCGTCAGGTCTGGCAGGTGATCGAAGAGTCCGGCGCCGAACTGGTGATCCTTGCCCGCTACATGCAAGTGCTGTCACCGGAGCTGTGCCGCAAACTCGACGGCAAGGCGATCAACATCCATCACTCGCTGCTGCCGGGTTTCAAGGGCGCCAAGCCGTACCACCAGGCCTACAACAAGGGCGTGAAACTGGTCGGCGCGACCGCGCACTACATCAACAACGACCTCGATGAAGGGCCGATCATCGCCCAGGGCGTCGAGGTGGTGGATCACAGTCATTACCCCGAAGACTTGATCGCCAAGGGACGGGATATCGAAGGCCTGACCCTGGCGCGGGCCGTTGGTTATCACATTGAGCGACGGGTGTTTTTGAACGCCAATCGCACGGTCGTTCTTTAAATCGCCATCGCTGGCAAGCCAGCTCCCACAGGGTTTTATGTCGTTCACAGAATTTGTGTACACCCCGTCCACTGTGGGAGCTGGCTTGCCAGCGATGAGGCCCTTACAGGCAACACAGAAACAGCATCTGTACCCGAGCACTTAACGCGCTGCCTGCCTGGGCAACGCGGTTCCATAAAAACAACAGCGAGGTGAAAGCATGTCTGGCAATCGTGGTGTGGTGTATCTCGGCGCTGGCAAGGTCGAAGTACAGAAAATCGACTATCCGAAAATGCAGGACCCGCGCGGTCGCAAGATCGAGCACGGGGTCATTCTCAAAGTGGTTTCCACCAACATCTGCGGCTCCGACCAACACATGGTGCGCGGCCGTACCACGGCGCAAACCGGCCTGGTGCTGGGCCACGAGATCACCGGTGAAGTGGTCGAGAAAGGCAGTGACGTCGAGAACCTGAAAATCGGCGACCTGGTGTCCGTGCCGTTCAACGTGGCTTGCGGGCGCTGCCGTTCCTGCAAGGAAATGCACACCGGCGTGTGCCTGAGCGTCAACCCGGCGCGCCCTGGCGGTGCTTATGGCTACGTCGACATGGGCGACTGGACCGGTGGCCAGGCCGAGTACGCGATGGTGCCGTACGCCGACTTCAACCTGCTGAAACTGCCGGACCGCGACCGGGCCATGGAGAAAATCCGTGACCTGACCTGCCTCTCCGACATCCTGCCGACCGGTTACCACGGCGCCGTGACGGCGGGCGTTGGCCCAGGCAGCACCGTGTACATCGCCGGTGCCGGTCCGGTCGGCCTGGCGGCTGCCGCTTCCGCTCGCCTGCTGGGCGCGGCAGTGGTGATCATCGGTGACGTCAACACCGTGCGCCTGGCCCACGCCAAGGCCCAGGGTTTCGAAATTGCCGACCTGTCCCTGGACACCCCGCTGCACGAACAGATCGCTGCACTGCTGGGCGAGCCAGAAGTGGATTGCGCCATCGACGCCGTAGGCTTCGAAGCTCGCGGCCACGGCCATGACGGCGTGAAACACGAAGCCCCGGCCACCGTGCTCAACTCGCTGATGGGCGTGGTTCGTGTGGCGGGCAAGATCGGTATCCCAGGCCTCTACGTCACCGAAGATCCGGGTGCTGTCGACGCCGCCGCGAAAATGGGCAGCCTGAGCATTCGCTTCGGCCTGGGCTGGGCCAAATCCCACAGCTTCCACACCGGCCAGACCCCGGTGATGAAGTACAACCGCCAGCTGATGCAGGCGATCATGTGGGACCGCATCAACATCGCCGAAGTGGTGGGCGTGCAGGTGATCAGCCTGGATCAGGCGCCGCAGGGTTATGGCGAGTTCGATGCCGGCGTGCCGAAGAAGTTTGTGATTGATCCGCACAAGATGTTCAGTGCGGCGTAAGGGTTAGAGGTATTGTTAGAAGAGGGCAGCCTATAGGTTGCCCTCTTTTGTTTACTGAATTTGAGGTGGTCAGCGTTACTCTCTACGGATAGCAGTATTAGCATGCTGATTGTAATTTGCGGGGATTCCTCTGCTTTGCTGCGAGGGCGGGCCATAAACGGCAGTAATATCTGCCACGTCCCTGGAGCTGGCGGGGTTGGTTCGTATTGCAAACTCGAGGTCAGACATCAGGTCGTCTATTTTAGCTTGCTGTTGAGCTATGTATTCCTGCTGTTGAGCAATTGTTTTCTGGTAATCACGTACAACGACTCTGCCTTGTTCTATTGTCGTTACTGCTGAATCGAGATTTTTTTGTTGGGACGCGATTGTTTTTTGTTGTGATTTGATCGTTTCTTGTTGGGATGCAATGGTCATGTCCTTGGTCGTTTGCGGGGCATTGATTTCCGAAGCGTTAGTCGGGTGTGAACTTGACGCTGTCGTACTTGCGCGCAGCGGCGCATTTCGGCGTGTTGGCGTTCCGCGCCGCAGCATGTTTCTGAACCCCTTCAACGGGTTATAGCCACTGGGGAATGAGGGAAAGCGACCGGTAGGATCCATGCGATTCACCGGATCCCCCACACAATACCCATACGCATTCAACCCTCCCTCCCCAAACGGACTCCAACTGTCCGGACTGTTAAACCTCATCAACACCGGGTTAAACGCCCGATAACCATTGCCCAACAAATAAGACCCCGTCACCGGATCCCGCCGTTCGCCATTGAACCCGAGCAGGCTGAGCAAGCCGTTCTGCCGATGGCCGTAGGGGGTGTAGGCAAGAGGGTGCCGCGCAACGGCGTCGAGCAGGTTCAACACCGAGCGCTGTTGATCGGTGGCCAGGAGGTGGGTTTGCACGGCGGTGGTTTGGCGTTCTCGCTGCGCCAGCAGTTGATCCTCGTGCTGCATGATCGAACGCTGCACGGCGCCCTGGATTTCGGTGGTCAGGCGGTCTTTCAGGTAGAAGCGCTGGGAGATTGCCTGCGCCGATGGCGTGCTGGCGGCCAGTCGATCCAGCGGGTCGTAGTGGTAGCGGCACAACACGGTGGCGCGTTTGGACGGCATGGTGAAGGCTCCCTGAATATCCGGTCATTCAGGGTTTCACTGTGGCGCAATCCGCCAGTGCTGCCTACTGGCAGAACTGATAGTGGAGCCCCCTCGCCATAAGGGCCATTACAACGCCGCCAACGCCCCTTGATACAACACCGGCCCGGTCGGTTGCCCGGTCGGCGAACCGCCCTTCGGCTCCAGGCTGACCGCCAGTGAAATCGGTTTGCCGATCAGCGCTTTCTGCGCGTCGCTCAGTTCAACCTTGCCTTTGCCGCCCGCCGGGATCACCCCGAGGGAAACCGGTTTGCCGTCGGCCGGTATCGCCCACAGTTCCAGGCTTTGCTGCGGTGTGATCGCCGCCAATGCCAGTGGTTCGACTTGCAGGTAATCGGCGTGCACCTGGACGCGCAATGCCGGCTGCGTGTCGGCGCTGGCCAGGGTTGCGCTGTAGCGCACGTCGTCGCGGGTGTAGATCACGCCGATGGTCACGACGATCACCAGGGTGGCAATCGCCGCTGTTGCCCGTAGCCAATTCCAGAACGGGCGTTTGTGCGGCAAGTGCAGGACCTGCGGTTCGATGCGTGCGGTAATGCCTTTCCACACGCGATCCGGCACCGGTTGTTCAGGCAAGGTATCGGTGAGGCTGGCCAGGCTTTGCTGCCACTGCGCCAATTCCACACGTAGCGCCGCGTCTTCCAGCAGCAGCTGTTCGAAACGTCGACGCGCGGCCGAGGGCATCAAACCAATGGCGTAGTCGGCGGCGAGGGCACGGCGCAGGGATGGCGTTTGATAGTTCATGATTCAAGGCACCTGCGCAGGCGTTCCATGCCACGGCGGATCCAGGATTTTACCGATCCCAGCGGCGCTGCCAGGTGCTCGGCCAGTTCGGCGCCGACCATCACGCTGTCGTGGCTCATAGTCGTGGCTTGCACAGTGGTGTTCAGGGCGAGGCCGCCGCCAAGGGCCAGGGTCAGCAGGCCGGCAATCAAGGGTGTTTTGATCGAGGTGCGTGTCATGGTGATGATCCTTTTGGGGAGAATCGGCCAGGAATGTCTGTCCGTGCTTGATATACGGGCGTGAAGCGGCACTGGATGCAGCACCGGGAAAATATCGTGATGAACCTGATCCCAGTAGGAGCGAGCCTGCTCGCGATGGACGCCAACGATAACGCGTGCTATCTGAATGACCGCGTTGTCCCTGCGTTTTTCGCGAGCAGGCTCGCTCCTACAGGGGCGGGAACAATGTCGGGGGAAACCAGTCCAACGCGCAGCGTTTCACCGCCCACTGCCGGGCGGTTTTTCATAGAGGATGTCTGGATGAAGATTTCACGCGGTATTGCACTGGCTTCGCTGATGACCCTGGCGGCCAGCCCGGTCTTCGCCCAGTTCAGCCTGGGCGATGCGGCCAACGCCATTTCGGGGATGCAGGGCGGCAACGCGGCCACCAACGCTGCGCCGACGCCGCAGACAGCCGACTTGCTGGGCGCGCTCAGCCAGTTGAATGTAACGCCGCAACAAGTGATCGGTGGCACCGGGGCGATGCTGGGGCTGGCGAAGAATCAGCTGAGTTCGACCGATTATTCTGAACTGGCCAAAAGTGTGCCGGGAATCGACAGTCTGTCGGGCGGTGGCGAGCTGGGCGCGCTCGCCGGTTTGCTCGGTGCAAGCGGCAAGGCGGCAGGACTGGATAATGCCTTGGGCAACGTCAAGGACACCAACGACTTGAACAACGCCTTCAGCGCGCTGGGCATGGACAGCGGCATGGTCGGCATGTTTGCCCCGGTGATCCTGCAATACCTCGGTCAGCAGGGCGTTGCCGGTTCGCTGTTGCAAAGCCTGGGCGGCATCTGGGGCACCGGTATCGGCACCGGCAGTTGATCAGCCGCTTTCGCCGCGCAACGCGTCGATGCGCCGGTCCTTCTCGATCCAGAGCTGGTTGACCCAGTTCTGGATTTTCTCGCGAAACAGCGGATCGTTTTCGTAATCGCCCTGCCATAGCGCCGGGTCGAGTTCGCGGGTCTTGATGTCGATGATGACCCTTGGCACGTTGCCGCTGATCAAATCCCAGAACCCCGGAATCCCCTGCTGCGGATACACCACCGTGACGTCGAGAATCGCATCCAGCTGTTCGCCCATTGCCGCCAGCACAAACGCCACGCCACCGGCCTTGGGCTTGAGCAGGTGAGTGAAGGGTGACTGCTGCTGAGCGCTTTTCGCTGCGGTATAGCGAGTGCCTTCCAGATAATTGACGACCGTCACCGGTTGGCGTTTGAACAATTCGCAGGCCTGTCGGGTGATCTCCAGATCCTTGCCGGCCAGCTCCGGGTGCCTGGCCAGAAACGCCTTGGAGTAGCGCTTCATGAACGGGTAATCCAGCGCCCACCAGGCCAGCCCCAGGAACGGCACCCAGATCAGCTCTTTCTTGAGGAAGAATTTGAAGAACGGTGTGCGTCGGTTCAGCGTCTGGATCAACGCCGGAATGTCGACCCAGGATTGGTGGTTGCTGATGACCAGGTAGGAGGTGTCGCGACGCAGGTCGTCGCCGCCGCGTATATCCCATTGGGTGGGGATGCACAGGCGGAAGATCAGCTTGTCGATTTCCGACCAGGTCTCGGCGATCCACATCACCGACCAGGAGGCGTAATCGCGCAAGCGACCGGGCAGGACCAGTTTGAGCAGGGCAAATACCATCAATGGCCCGATCAGGACCAGGGTGTTGAGCAACAGCAGCAGGGTGACGAAACAGCCGGTGAGCAGGCGGCGCATAGGTAACTCTTGAAAGCCTTTGGGCGCGCCATGATAAGCAGCTTCAGTCGGCAGGCCAAATCGGCTGATGACGAATGTTTCACCATTGGATGGGTAGGCTGGGCAGGAAAATCCGGTCACATCATGATGTTGATGGCACCGGCCCCTTCGCGGGCAAGCCCGCTCCTGCAGTGGATTGCAGTGTTATTGAGTCACACAACACCCTGTGGGAGTGCGGCTTGCCCGCGAAGCGATTTCAAGAACGAACGAATTGCCCGCTGACGGTCTAAAATTTCGCTGCCCATTCACCCAGGATGCCCATCACGTGAAATCCCTTCTCGCACTGCTGTCCCTGTTAGCCCTGCCGGTGCTGGCCGCCGAGCCCACCCTGTACGGGCGTTACGAATACATCGCACTGCCGGAAATCGGCGGTGAAGTGCTCAAGGCGAAAATGGACACCGGCGCCCTGACGGCGTCGCTGTCGGCCAAGGACATCGAAACCTTTACCCGTGACGGCGAGAACTGGGTGCGTTTCCGCCTCGCCACCAAGGATGCGAGCAACAAGGTCTACGAACACAAGGTCGCGCGGATCAGCAAGATCAAGACCCGCTCCGAAGAGGACGAGGACGAAGAAACCGCCGCGCCTTCCAAGCGCCCGGTGGTCGATCTGGAATTGTGCCTGGGCAACGTCAAGCGCACGGTCGAGGTCAACCTGACCGACCGCAGCAGCTTCAACTATCCGCTGCTGATTGGTGCCAAGGCCTTGCGTGAGTTTGGTGCGGCGGTGAATCCGGCGAGAAGGTATACGGCGGATAAGCCGGATTGTTGAGTTGCTGACTCACCTGGTGACTTGGCCCTATCGTGAATCTCTGATTCTGTTTGCGGTATCAACAAAGTCTTGTGCATTGAAGTGTGCGGCGATGCGGCTGGGCCCTTCAATGCGCAGGGATGAGACGTGTGATATGACTCGTGCCAGTTCTTTTTTGTGAGTGAGCAGCTCAGTGTTCAGATTTCTTATTTCAACTTCATTCAGGTGTATAAGAAATGGGTTTTTGGGGTTGAGCAGACCGCCATTTGTAATGACTGCATCAAAGGTACTTCGAAGGTGTTGCTCGGCGCTATGGAGATATTCGATGCCTTTTGCCTTGTCTGGAGGAATTTCTGTAGGGAAATAAACAGGTTTTTTTTGCTCGGATAGAATGCGAGCAGTGAATGCGTCGGGATGGATTTTTTTACTGTTCGCAAGAACTTTTATCTTCTCTACTCCACCAAATAGCTCTTCTGTAGACGTTACGATGTTTGTAAATCGTACACTTTTCGATCCTTTCATGGACTTATATAAGTTCATGAATATTTCGTCAAAAAAAGCGGCAGGTATTACAGAGTGACCTGTTGGATCCTTCCAGTTGACTGGGTTCCCCGCGCAATACGCATATGAATTCAACCCCCCCTCCCCAAACGGACTCCAACTGTCCGGACTGTTAAACCGCATCAACACCGGGTTGAACTGCCGATACCCGTTGCCCAAATGATAGTGCCCGGTCAGCGGGTCCGGCTGTTCGCCGTTGAAGCCGCGCAGGCTCAGCAGCCTATCGAGCGCTGGGTGGTGGCCATAGGGGGTATAGGCGAGGGGATGAGGTCCGGAGGCGTCGAGGGCGTTGAGCACCGAACGTTGCTGATCGGTTGCCAGTAACGTGGCGGTCCCGCTTGCTTCGCGATGATTTCGTTGCGCCAGCAACTGGTCGCCGTGCTGAAGGATGCTCCAGTGCGCACCGCCCTGGATTTCAGTGGTCAATCGGCCATCGCAATGAAAACGCTGGATGACCGGTTGTTGAGGCAGCGTGCAGCCGCTCTGGCGGTCCAGCGGATCGTAGTGGTAGCGGCACAGCAGGGTTTCATGGGGTGAATTGGGCATGGGTTGAGCTCCGTGCAAGGTCCGGTTGGCCGGACCTTGAGCATCGGAGTTTTTACAGCGGTTGCCTACTAGCAGATCTGATAGAGGGGGCGTCGCTCATCCAGGGGCCGGTGGGAAGATGTGAGCTTCGAAGAAACCCAACGCGTTGTCACCGACCTGCTGCGCTGCGCCTCGGTCGGTTGCTGCCACCCTGCCTGATTACCTCGGCATAGGTTGGGAGAGTAGCCGCTTCATAAGAGGGTGGAGGTTGTTTGGCCAAGTCGTAGAGTGGTGATAGAGCTGCTCTCTCGCTTGCCATATTTTCCAGTCGCTTGAACAAGTTCTCTCTGTCGATGCGTTTAAGCGTGGGCACTCCATAAAGTATATCTGCACTGACTCTTTCGTGAGTGGTTAGAAGCTCAAATCTGGTTATTACGTTTTGTGCGTGCTCCGTGTCAACTATAAAGTTGATAGTCATGTCGATGTCTGAAGGGGGGAGGGGTTTAACTTCAGGCGTATTGTTGATTAGGTAGTGTTTTGGCTTTTTGTAGTTTTGGTTTGCAATTTTTTTAAATTCTTTTGGTCCGCCCAATATTTCAATTGTATGTAAAAACGAATCGGTGGTCTCTTTTGAGATTTTTTTCGTCGGGTGGTGTGGGCTGCTGATGATGTTTTTACTCAGTTTCTTGATGAAGCTCTTATACCAGTGCCCATTTGGATCAACTCTATTTGCCGGGTCTCCCCCGCAATATGCATAAGCATTAATTCCTCCCTTGCCAAACGGACTCCAGCTGTCCGGGCTGTTAAACCGCATCAACACCGGGTTGAACTGCCGATACCCGTTGCCCAAATGATAGTGCCCGGTCAGCGGGTCCGGTTGTTCGCCGTTGAAGCCGCGCAGGCTTGGCAGCCTGTTCAGTGCTGGGTGGTGGCCATATGGGGAATAAGCGAGGGGATGAGGTCCAGTGGCGTCGAGGGCATTGAGCACGGAACGTTGCTGATCGGTTGCCAGTAACGTGGCGGTCCCGCTTGCTTCGCGATGATTTCGTTGCGCCAGCAACTGGTCGCCGTGCTGAAGGATGCTCCAGTGCGCACCGCCCTGGATTTCAGTGGTCAATCGGCCATCGCAATGAAAACGCTGGATGACCGGTTGTTGAGGCAGCGTGCAGCCGCTCTGGCGGTCCAGCGGATCGTAGTGGTAGCGGCACAGCAGGGTTTCATGGGGTGAGTTGGGCATGGGTTGAGCTCCGTGCAAGGTCCGGTTGGCCGGACCTTGAGCATCGGAGGATTTTCGGTTTTTGCCCACTAGCAGAACTGCTAGTGCGTTGGTGTCGCCGGGTTAAATCTTCGGCATGGTCGCAATCATCGAAGGCCGCTGGCTCACCTCGAAATACCACGCCGCCAACTGCGGATTGGCATCACGCCAGGCCAGGTCCGGATGGCGCAAGTCCAGATAACCCAAGGCACAGGCCACGCTGATCGCCGCCACGTCGAAATGGCTGGTCAGTTCGGCGATCGCGTCTTTTTCCAGTAAAGCCAGGGCGCGGCGGATCTTGTCGCGCTGGCCGTCGAGCCACTCGTCCCAGTGTTTTTCCGGGGCACGCAGGGCCACTTCGTAACGGATCAGCACGGCGGCGTCCATGATGCCGTCCGCCATGGACGCCAGGGTCAGGCGCCGCCAGCGGGCCGGGCCTTCGCGGGGAATCAGCGGGTTGCCGACGTGCTGGTGGTCGAGATAGTCGAGGATCACCCGACTGTCGTGGATCATGTTGCCGTCGGCCAGGCGCAGGGCGGGGATCTTGCCCAGCGGGTTGTCTTCGTTGAGGGTCAGGTCGGGATTGACCGGCGTCAGCACGCTGGTCTGCAGGGCCACTCGGTCCTGTTGACCGGTTTCGTGCAGCAGCACCATGACTTTACGCACGAAGGGCGAGAGAGGGTTGTGATACAGGGTCATGCTCGGGGCGGACATGGCAGTGACTCGGTCGGTGGCGGTGTCACGCAGCATAACGTGTGGATGCGATAGCTCAAGACCACCGTCACCTGTAGGAGCGAGCCAGTTCGCGAAAAACCTGAGAGCGCCGCGCGGTGTCAGGTGCGCGGCGTCATCGTTAACGACCATCGCGACGGTGCGACGATTCGACGGGCTCGCTCCTACAGGGGTTGTGTTTTAGCTGGCGGGTTGCAGCGTCTGTCCGGCTTCAGGGCCGGGAATCGCCTGAGGCTTGAGTTCACGAGCCACGGTCCAGACGATGAATGCCGCCACGATGTCGAAAATCGCCAGCACCACGAACAGCGGGCTGTAGCCGATCTTGGTCACCATCACGCCAAACACCAGGGTGAAGGCGGCCGCACCCAGGTAGCCGAACATGCCGCCCATGCCGGTGGCGGTGGCCACTTCGTTTTTGCCGAATGAGTCGGAGGTGATCGCGTACAACGCACCGGACAAGGTCTGGTGAGCGAAACCACCGATGCACAGCAACGCAATGGCGGTGTACGGGCTGGCGACCAGGCCGATGCATGCCGGGCCGATCATGCACGAAGCACCGAACAGCAGGACCATTTTGCGCGAGGTGAACAGCGACACTTTGCAGTACTTGTGGAAGAACGGGCTCAGGTAGCCGCCGAGCACGCAGCCCAGGTCAGCGGCGAGGAACGGCAGCCAGGCGAACATCGCGATTTCCTTGATGTTCATGTGCCGCTCGGTCATCAGGTACAGCGGGATCCACGCGTTGAAGGTTTGCCAGGCGGGCTCGGAGAGTATCCGGGCGCTGGCGATGGCGTAGAAGTTGCGGCTGCCGATGATCTTCTTCCAGCTGCCTTTTTTGTGGGTTGTGTCTTTGAAGTGATCTTCCTGGCCGCTGAGGATGTAGTCGCGTTCTTCATCGCTCAGGCGCTTCTGATCGCGTGGATGCTTGTAGAAAATCATCCACAGGAACGTCCAGGCCACGCCCAGGCCGCCCACGATCAGGAACGCCAGCTCCCAGCCGCTGTGCAGGATTGCCCAGACCACCAGAGGCGGCGCCAGCACGGCACCAATCGACGAGCCGATGTTGAACCAGCCGATGGCCACCGAGCGCTCTTTGGCGGGGAACCATTCGGTGGAGGTCTTGACCGCCGCCGGCAAACCGGCCGCTTCCGTCAGGCCGAGCAGGCCGCGGACAAACGCCAGTCCCTGCCAACCCGTCGCCAGTGCCGCCAGCGCGCAGGCGATCGACCAGGCGAACGCAAAAATGGCGAAGCCCATTTTGGTACCGATGGCATCGATGATGTAGCCGGCGACCGGTTGCATGAACGCATAGCAAAGCTGCCAGGCGACGACGATGTGCGAGTACTGCTCGGTGGAGATGTTCATTTCGCTCATCAGGGTCGGGGCGGCCACTGAGAGGGTATTGCGAGCCAGGTAGTTGACCATCAGGCCGGCAGTCACCAGACCGACCATCCACCAACGGATGCCTTTGACTTTCATCACTTCACCATTCTTTATTTTTGGATTTTTTGGTGCTGCAGTTGTTGTAGGTTGTCGTACAACATGCGTCTTTATAGAAGCACACAGGTTAAAGTGTCAATAAATATGTCAGGGGATTTGCAGGGTGAGGCGACCGGCGGAATAGATAGTCGTCGTATGACCTGTAGGAGCGAGCCTGTCGAATCGTCGCACCGTCGCGATGGTCGTCAACGATGACGGGGGGAGCCTGATGCCCGGCGGCGTATTCGAGTGCATCGCGAGCAGGGCTCGCTCCTACAGGGGGGGGGCGCGTCAATTGCGTTGCAGCAGACCGCGCAGGGCGAGGACGGCGGGGATGCCGAGGCCGAGCCAGCTCAGTGCGTCCCACACGCCATCGCCCAGCAGCGCGGCGAACAACCCTGCCGCTGTGAACAGAGCAATGACAGTGGGGGTGGCAAAGACCTTCCAGAAGTTCGACTGCCGGGGCCTCATGCCACGCTCTCCGCTTTTTCCAGCAGCGGTTTCGCGGCTTTGCGCCGTACCAGCCAAAGGTAAACCCCGCTGCCGAGCACGATGATCGTCAGCACATCCAGGGTCGCCCAGAGGATTTTCATCGGCAGGCCACCGTAGTCACCGAAGTGCAGTGGCTGCGACATGCCCATGGCGTCCATGTACCACGGGCGTTCGGCGACGGCTGTGACTTGCAGGGTGCTGGCGTCGATCAACACTGGCGTCAGCAGGTGCGAGGTCAGGTGCGTGCTGCCTTTCATGAACACCGCGTAATGGTGCTCGCTGGAGAAGCGGGTGCCGGGGAAGGCGATGAAGTCTGGCTGCATGTCTGGCGCGACTTCGTTGGCGATGTCCAGCAACCGGCTAGCGGGCGCCCGTTGTGTCAGCGGCGGGGCGTCGCGATACGGCGCGATCATCGCGCTGAGGCTGTCGTTGCGCCAGGCGGCGATCAGCAAGTCGGCGCAGGCGCTGATCACGCCGGTCATGCCGACCACCAAGGCCCAGGTCAGGGTCACGACACCGATCAGGTTGTGCAAATCGAGCCAGCGCAGCCGGGTGGATTTGTCCTGGCGCACGGTGGCGAATTTCAAGCGCCGCATGAACGGCAGATACAGCACGGTGCCGGAGATGATCGCCACCACGAACAGGATGCCCATGAACGCCAGCAACAACTTGCCCGGCAGCCCGGCGAACAGGTCTACATGCAAGCGCAGCATGACCATCATCAAGCCGCCGTTGGCCGACGGCATCTCCAGCGCTTCGCCGGTGCGGGCGTCGAGCATGAAGGTGTGAGACGAGTTCGGTTCGGTTCCCGCCGTGGGCGCCATGATCGCGATCACGGCGTTGGGCTCATCGTCCTCGAAACCGAAGTACTGCATGACGTCGCCGGGGCGATGCTGCTCGGCGGCCAGCACCAGTTGCTGCAAATTCAGGTGCGGAGTGTCCGCAGGCATTGGCTTCAGTTCGGCGGCGTCGCCCAGCCAATGGTCGATCTCGTGATGGAAAATCAGCGGCAGGCCGGTCAGGGCCAGCATCAGCAGGAACACTGTGCAGATCAGGCTGGACCAGGTGTGCACGGCGGACCAGCGGCGAATTGTTTTGCTTTTCATTTCATGGCCTTCGGAAATACCGAAGCCGTCCATGGAGGACGGCCTGGGTACAGGGTGTGTCAGATCAAGCCATTACCACTTGTAGGTGGCACTGGCGACGACACTGCGTTGGTCGCCGTAGTAGCAGTAGAAACCGTCGCAAGTGGAGATGTAGTCCTTGTCGAGCAGGTTGGTCGCGTTCAGTGCCAGCGAGGCGACTTTAAGGCTGTTGTCGAGACGGCCGAGGTCATAGTGAACAGCGGCGTCGAACACGGTGTAGGCGTCGGCCTTGCCTAGCCAGGTGTTGGCCTGGTCGCCGTAGGTGTTGCCGGTATAGCGCGCGCCGGCGCCGATGCCGAAACCGTCCAGCACGCCGTTGTGCCACGTGTAATCAGCCCACAGCGAAGCCTGCTGGTTAGGCATCAGTTGCAGGCGATTGCCCTTGAAGTCGCCTTTTTGCACTTCGGATTTGGCCAGGGTGTAAGCGGCGATGACCTTGAGATTCTCGGTCACGTCGGAAACGGCTTCCAGTTCCAGGCCTTTGACTTTCACTTCGCCGGTCTGGCTGGTGATCGAAACGTTATCGGCGTTGGTGGTGGTGACAGAGACGTTTTTCTGCGTCAGGTCATACACCGCAGCGCTCAGCAAGGTGTTGCTGCCCGGCGGTTGATATTTGAGGCCCAGTTCCCATTGCTCGCCTTCGGTCGGCTTGAACGAGTCGGTCGGCGAGGCCGTGGCTTTGCTGGTCGGCTGGAACGACTCGGCGTAGGACAAGTAGGGCACGAAGCCGTTGTCGAACACGTAGCTGATTGCCGCGTTGCCGCTGAATTTCTTGTCGCGTTCAGTGTTGGTTGCGTCGTCGTGATTGAAGAACCTGGTGCCGGTGTGGACCCAGTCTTCACGCCCCCCCAGGGTCAGGCGCCATTGATCGAGGGCCATCTGGTCCTGGACGTACAGGCCGGTCTGGTAGGTCTTCTGGTCGTAGTCATAGAACGCACTGGAGCGTGGTGGACGAACGATCGTCTGGCCGTAGATCGGGCTGACCACGTTGGTGGCCGGCGCGCTACCGAAGATCGAGGTGTAGTTGGTATTGCTGCGCTGGTGATCGAGACCGAGCAGCAGGGTGTGACGAATATCGCCGGTGTCGAAATCGGCCTGGAAGTTGTTGTCCACCGCAAACTGGCTGATGTCTTCGTCGGTGCTGGTGGTCGAGCGGCCGACGTTGCCTGCGTTGTCGACCTGGGTAAACGGGTAGGCGCCGACGGTGATGGTCTGGAAAGAAAGATCGGATTTGGTGTAGCGCAGGTTCTGCCGGAACTGCCAGACATCGTTGAAGCGATGCTCGAAGGCGTAGCCCAGTGCGTAATAGGTGCGGTCGTAGTATTCCCAGTCCGGGTCGCCCAGGTTCTTGTGATGGGAAACATCGCCGAACGGCATGTCGATCCTGGTGCCCTGGACCGGCAGGAACTGGCTGGTGATGCCGGTATCGTCACGGGTGAATTGTGTGAGCAGGGTGAAACGGGTGTCTTCGTCGATATTCCAGGTCAGGCTTGGCGCGATGTTGTAGCGCTTGTTGTCGACATGGTCGATCTGAGTGCCGCTGTCGCGCACGACACCGCTCAGGCTGTAGAGGAACTGACCTTCATCGTCGATCTTGCCGGTGCTGGCGAAATTGATCTGGCGCTGATTGTCGCTGCCGTATTGCAGCTGGATTTCATTGCTGGACTCGGCGCTGGGGCGGCGGCTGACCATGTCCAGCAGGCCGCCCGGCGGGGTCTGGCCGTAGAGGGAGGAGGCTGGGCCACGCAACAGGGCCAGGCGGTCGAGGTTCCAGGTTTCCTGTTTTGGGTTGGCGTATACGCCATTAGGCAGTGGCAGGCCGTCGAGGAATTGGGTGGGTTCGAAACCACGTACACGCAACCAGTCTGCACGGGTGTCGCTGCCGTAACTGCTGGCGGTGATGCCCGGCATATAGCGCACGGCGTCGTCGAGGCTGTGAACGTTGCGATCGTCCATCTGCTCGCGAGTGGCAACCGAAATCGAGCGCGGCACTTCGGCCAGAGCGGTGTCGGTCTTGGTCCCGGCGGCGGTGCGCTTGGCCAGGTAGCCTTGCACCGGTCCCCAGGCGCTTTCAGTGTCTTGTGTGCCGATCACGCTGGTCGCCGGCAGGGCCAAGGCGCCCTCGGGCACGGCCGCCAGGCTGTAGGTGCCGCTGCCGCTCTGCTCCAGTTGCAGGCCGCTGCCGCGCAAGGCTTCACGCAGGGCGCCAGGGGCGTCGAACTGGCCTTTGACCGGTGCCGAGGTCTTGCCCGCCGCCAGCGACGGATTGAGCGACAACGCCAGGCCGGCCTGGCTGGCGATTTGATTCAGCGTGCTGGCCAGGGGCGCGGCCGGCAGGTTATAGGCGCGAACGCTGGAGGCCTGTTCAGCGGCGATCAGTTGGCTACTGGCCAGGGGGGCGCAAAGCGCAATGGCAACCGCCAGCAAACGGGGGCGCAACAAGGTGTCTGGTGAACGGGACATACGGCGGCTCCTGAAAGGGAATACTTCTCAATTGCCTAGGTGCCGAGCGAAAACTGAAAAGTGATAGGGCGGGATGAAAATAATTTCGATTCAGTTATTTCGAGGTCATCGCGGACCAGCAGGAGCCGGTTTGCCCAGCTATGCCCTTTAAGGCCCCGCGTTTATCCAATGAGCATGGCGTTATCGTTAACGACCATCGCTGGCAGGCCAGCTCCTACAGGGGATTGCGCTTGGCCTCAGTCTTCGCCGCCACCGTCACCCACCATGAGGTGTGCTGCTCAATCTGCACCGGCAGGGTCGGCAGCAGGGCGTCCAGCGCCAGGTGGGTGTCCTTGAGCGGGAAGCTGCCGGTGATCCGCAGGTCGGCCACCTCCGGCGCCACACCCAGATGCCCGCGGCGATAGCGGCCGAGTTCGTGCACCAGGTCTCCCAGCCGCGCGTTGTCCACCACCAGCATGCCGCGCGTCCAGGCATCGGCGCCGAGGCCCAGCGCAGCCACCGGGCCCAGGCTGTCGTTGCGGATCAGCACTTGCTGGCCTTCGCGCAGGATCTGCTCATGCGGGCTCGATTCAGGGTGTGCGGCCACCGCCGACTGCAACACGCTCAGGCGCGTTCCTTCTGCTTCGCGCTTGACCAGAAAACGTGTACCCAGGGCGCGCATGCTGCCTTCGCGGGTTTCGACGATAAACGGCCGGGCATCGCCATGGGCGGTTTCGACCAGGATCTCGCCTTCCTGAAGAATGACCCGGCGCTGCTTCTCGTCGAAGCGCACGTCCACGGCGCTGTGGGTGTTGAGGTTGATCAGCGTGCCGTCGGCCAGGCGCAGGGTGCGTTGTTCGCCGGTGGCGGTGCGTTGGTCCGCCAGCCAATAGTCGAGCGGCAGGTAACGATCTGCGGTGAACAGCGCCAGGCCCATCACGGCGACGACGCTGGCCAGGCCGCTGCCAAGCTTGCGCACGCGTCGGCGAAGGTTGTCGCGCGATTGCAGCAGGGCGGTGCGGGCCGGGCCGCTGGCGACGCTGAAACGCTGGTCGAGCATGCCCAGCTGGCGCCAGGCGCGAGCGTGTTCTTCGTGGGCGGCATGCCATTTGGCGAACGCTTCACGCTCGACCGGGTTGCCGGAGTCCAGCGACAGCTGCCAGGCAATCGCGGCGTCCAGTACCTGTGCCGATACCGGCCTGGAACTGATCGGGTTCATGTCGGCTCACCGTACAGCGCGATGTAGCACTGCCGAATGCCCTGGGCCAGGTACTGGCGCACCCGTGGTACCGATACGCCCAGGCGTTCGGCGATTTGCGCGTGATTGAGGCCGTCGAGACGGTTGTAGAGAAACGCCGCCCGCGCCTTGCTCGACAGCTTACCGAGCAGGCGATCGATGTTTTTCAGGTCTTCGAGGATCATTTGCTGTTCTTCCACCGACGGTTGCTCGGCTTCGGGAATCAGCATCAGTTCGTTGAGGTAAGCCTGTTCCAGTGCGGCTCTGCGGAAGTGGTCAAACAGCAGGCCTTTGGCAATTGCCACCAGAAAGGCCCGAGGCTCGCGCGGCTCCTTCAATTGCTCACGGCCGAGCAAACGCACGAACGTGTCCTGACTCAGGTCTTCGGCCCGTTGCGGGCAGGCAACGTTGCGCCGAAGCCAGGCCAATAGCCAACCGCGATGGTCGCGATATAACGCACCGACGAGCTCATTCTGGGGGCCTGGGACTGACGTCACGTTGCATTACCGATTGGGAAGCGTTAACTAACGAGAATAATTCGCGATTGTGTCAGAGGCGGGGGAGGTAAAGCAATTGGCGTTGGTCGGGAGGCCGCGTCATCGTTTATCGCGGGCAAGCCACGTTCCCACAGGGATTGTGCATAACCTTGTGGGAACGATGAGGCCGGAACAGCGGCCGAAGATCAGAAGGACGGTGTGCGCTGCCGTCGCTTCCACTGATTCAGGCGCTGCTGCAAATTCAACGGGCTATGAATCTGCTGCTGCCGTGCCCGGCTGAACAGGATCAGCGCCAGTTCGGCGGTGGCCAGGGCATCGGCGCTGGCGTTGTGGCGCTCGAAGACTTCGAGCTTGAACCAGTCGATCCATTCGTCCAGTCCGGCTTCGCGGATGTTGGCTTGCGGGCAAAGCATCGGGGCGATGTCCGCCACATCCAGAAAGGGATGCTGCAACTTGTAGCCCAGATGATCTTTCAAGGCGCGGCCGAGCATGTGTTGGTCGAAAGGGGCATGAAAGGCCAGGATCGGGCTGTCGCCGACGTACTCCATGAATTCGACCAATGCCAGCGCCGGGTCGCTGCCGGCGGCAATCGCGCTGGGGCCGATGCCGTGGATCAATACGCTGGGACCGAGTTTGACTTCGGTGCATTGCAGGGTGCGTTCGAACTGTTGGCTGAAATCGATCGCACCGTCCTCGATCACCACTGCGCCGATGGACAGCACGCGGTCCTTGTTCAGGTTCAGCCCGGTGGTTTCCAGGTCCAGCACTACCCAGCGCTGTTCGCGCAGGCTGCATTCACTCAGTCCCGTCGCTGTTGGCAAGCGTTGCAGGCGTAGTTGCAGCTCCCCGGAAAGGATCGGGCCGCCCGGGCGCAGCCATGAAAACAGGCTCATAGCTGATACCGCAGGGTCAGGCTGCTTTGCAGGCGTTGGGCCTGGCGCAGGGATTCACGCAGGATGCGTCGGTCCAGATGATTGAGGCTGTCCGGGTCCACGCGGTTGGAGTAGGGCAGGTTTTCCCGGGTCTGGCGTTGATGTTGCTGCATGCGGGTTTGCTGAATGAAGTGATACGCCTCTTCATACGCTGCACCGTCCAGGGCGTCGATGACCTCCTTGTCGACCAACTGGCGAAACCGCTCCAGCGTGTTGTTCGCTTCGACGCCGTTGGCCAGGGCCAGTAAACGTGCAGCATCGACGAACGGGGTCAGGCCCTGGACCTTCAGGTCGAGGGTGGCCTTCTCGCCATTTTTCCGGGCCAGTACAAACTCACGGAAACGGCCCACGGGCGGACGATTGCGCAAGGCATTCTCGGCCATCATGCGCTGGAACAAGCGGTTGTCGCCGACTTGATCGAGAATTCCGCGGCGCAACTGTTCGCAGCCTTGCTCGCTGCCCCAGACCACGCGCAAATCGAAATAGATACTCGAAGCGAGCAGGTTCTCCGGCGTTGCCTCGCGGATAAATGCTGCAAAACGCCGAGCCCATTCGGTTCGGGACAAACACAGCTCGGGGTTGCCGGCCATGATGTTGCCCTTGCACAGGGTGAAGCCGCACAGGGCCAGGCTCTGGTTGATCTGCTGGGCGATGGGCAGCAACTTGCCGCGAATTTCAGCGGCGTGGGCGGCGTCCCGCGCTTCAAAAAGGATGCCGTTGTCCTGATCCGTGTGCAGGGTTTGCTCGCGGCGCCCTTCGCTGCCGAAACACAGCCAACTGAACGGCACGCCGGGATCGCCTTTTTCGGCCAGGGTCAACTCGATCACCCGGCACACGGTGTGGTCGTTGAGCAGGGTGATGATGTGGGTGATCTGGGTCGAAGACGCGCCGTGGGCCAGCATGCGTTCCACCAGTTGACCGATCTCGCCGCGCAGGGTGACCAGGTTTTCCACGCGCTGGGCGCTGCGAATGGTGCGCGCCAGGTGCACCAGGTCGACCCGTTGCAGGGAAAACAGGTCACGTTCCGAGACCACACCGCACAGGCGCTGGTTCTTGACCAGGCAGACGTGGGCGATGTGGCGCTCGGTCATGGCAATGGCGGCGTCAAAGGCGCTGTGATCCGGCGACAGGAAAAACGGCGCATGGGTCATGTGCTGTTCGATGGTTTCGTTGAAGTCATTCGTGCCGTTGGCCACGACCTGACGCAAGTCACGCAGGGTGAAAATCCCCAGCGGCGCCTTTTGTGCGTCGACCACCACAATGCTGCCCACCTGCTGTTCATGCATCAGGGTCACGGCTTCGCGCAGGGGGGTCTCCGGGCTGCAGGTCACCGGATGGCGCATGGCCAGTTCGCCGAGGCGGGTGTTGAGCGAGTATTGGGTGCCGAGGGTTTCCACGGCCTTTTGCTGGACCTGCTGGTTGACTTGATCCAGCAGGCTACTGACGCCGCGTAGGGCAAAGTCGCGGAAGGTGCTGGAAATGGCGAACAGTTTGATGAACGCGAGCTTGTTCAGCTGTAGGCAAAAAGTGTCTTCGGCGGCGAGATGCTCGGTGCGGGTCGCCCGCTCGCCCAGCAACGCGGCGAGGGGAAAACACTCGCCGGTGGTGATTTCGAAGGTCGTTTCAGTGCCGCCCTTGGCCGTGTGCGGACGTTCGCCCACGACCCGGCCCTGCTTGACGATGTAAAAGTGCTCAACCGGGCCATCGGCCGGCTTGATGATGCTTTCGCCGGGCGCATAAAAACGCAGCTGACACTGTTCAACCAGGTACGCCAGGTGCGCGTGTTCCATTTGATTGAAGGGCGGGAAGCGCTGAAGGAATTGCAAGGTGCCCTGGATGTTCTGCAACACCGCGGTTTTCCCTGCCTGTGTGAAGGCGTCCGCTTTACTCATAACCATAACCGCAGTCTTTTTGGATTTTTTGTCGTCGGATGACTCGGTCATGGTCGGCCCCTGCGGTCCGGGTGCCCATTGGACGTAAGTCTAGGTAGGTGATGTGTGTGAGGGAATGTCGGAAAAGCCTTACGCAATTGTACGAAAAACCTCTCAGCCTCCCTATTGGAAAAATATCCGACGAAGTGCACATTGAAGGTCTGCTTAGCGATGTCTGACCACTGTGCTAGGGAATTGAACTGAACATGTAGAGAAAGCCATGTCCGACCACGATATTTTGAGTGATGCCGAGCGCGAGGCGCTCAGTGCCGTCATGCTGGAACCTGACTTGCCGCCGCAGCGCGTGCTGGTCGTCGATGACGATAAAGACGCCCGGGAATTGCTGTCGGAAATTCTGGCGCTGGACGGGATTCGCTGCCTGACCGCCGCCAGTGGCGAGACCGCACTCAAAATGCTGGCAGAGAAACCGGCGATTGGCCTGGTGATCACCGATCTGCGAATGGGCCACATAGGCGGCCTGGATCTGATCCGCCGGGTGCGTGAGTCGGAGCGGGCGGCGATGCCGATCATCATCGTCTCGGGGGATGCCGACGTGAAGGACGCCATTGCGGCGATGCATTTGAGTGTGGTGGATTTCCTGCTCAAGCCAATTGATAGCGGCCAGTTGCTGGGGCTGGTGAAGCATGAGTTGGGGATGGAGTCTTAGGCCAGACCTGTCAGCGCCGCTTGCTCCCACAGGGAACCGCATTTGCAAAAGAAAAAGCCCTGATCTTTCGATCAGGGCTTTTTCATGTCCGGCGCAAACGCTCAGTTACAGGCCATTGGCAGCCTTGAACTCGCGGCGACGACGGTGCAGGACCGGCTCGGTGTAGCCGTTCGGCTGCTGGGTACCTTCGATCACCAGTTCGACGGCTGCCTGGAAGGCGATGTTGCTGTCGAAGTTCGGTGCCAGCGGACGGTACAGAGCATCCCCGGCATTCTGACGGTCCACCACCGGCGCCATGCGCTTGAGGCTTTCCATCACTTGCTCTTGAGTGACGATACCGTGACGCAGCCAGTTGGCGATGTGCTGGCTGGAAATACGCAGCGTCGCACGGTCTTCCATCAGGCCGATGTCGTTGATGTCCGGCACTTTCGAACAGCCGACGCCCTGGTCGATCCAGCGCACCACATAACCGAGAATGCCCTGGGCGTTGTTGTCCAGTTCGTTCTTGATCTGCTCGGCGGTCCACTGCGGATTGACCGCCAGCGGGATGGTCAGGATGTCGTCCACCGAGGCGTGAGCACGTTTGGCCAGTTCGGCCTGACGCGCGAACACGTCAACCTTGTGGTAATGCAGTGCGTGCAAGGCAGCGGCGGTCGGCGAAGGGACCCAGGCGGTGTTGGCGCCGGCCAGTGGATGAGCGATTTTCTGTTCGAGCATCGCGGCCATCAGGTCCGGCATGGCCCACATGCCTTTACCGATTTGTGCGCGACCTTGCAGGCCGGTGCTCAAGCCGATATCGACGTTGGAGTTCTCGTAGGCGCCAATCCATTTTTCCGCCTTCATGTCGGCCTTGCGCACCATCGGGCCGGCTTCCATGGAAGTGTGGATTTCGTCACCGGTACGGTCGAGGAAGCCGGTGTTGATGAACACCACACGCTCGCTGGCCGCCTTGATGCAGGCCTTGAGGTTGATCGTGGTACGACGCTCCTCGTCCATGATCCCGACTTTGAGGGTGTTGCATGGCAGGGCCAGCACGTCTTCGATGCGACCGAACAGCTCGTTGGTGAACGCCGCTTCTTCCGGGCCGTGCATTTTCGGTTTGACGATGTAGATCGAACCGGTGCGGGTGTTTTTGCGCGACGTGTTGCCGTTCAGGTTGTGCAGTGCGGCCAGGCAAGTGACCAGGCCATCGAGGATACCTTCCGGCACTTCGTTGCCGTCTTTATCGAGGATCGCGTCGATGGTCATCAGGTGACCGACGTTGCGCACGAACAGCAACGAACGGCCATGCAGGCTCAGTTCACTGCCATCGATGGCGGTGTAGGTGCGGTCGGCGTTCATGGTGCGGGTAAACGTCTGACCACCCTTGGAGACTTCTTCCGACAGATCGCCCTTCATCAGGCCGAGCCAGTTGCGGTAGATCACCACTTTGTCATCGGCATCGACTGCAGCGACCGAGTCTTCGCAGTCCATGATGGTGGTCAGCGCCGCTTCCATCAGGATGTCTTTGACGCCGGCAGCATCGGTCTGGCCAACCGGGGTGCTGGCATCGACCTGGATTTCGAAATGCAGGCCGTGGTTTTTCAGCAGGATCGCGGTGGGGGCCGAAGCAGCGCCCTGGAAGCCGATCAGTTGGGCATCGTTGCGCAGGCCGGTGTTGCTGCCGCCTTTGAGGGCGACCACCAGTTTGCCGTCAACGATGGTGTAGCGGGTGGAGTCGACGTGGGAGCCGGCCGCCAATGGCGCCGCTTCGTCGAGGAAGGCGCGGGCGAAGGCGATGACCTTGTCGCCGCGCACCTTGTTGTAGCCTTTGCCTTTTTCCGCGCCGTCAGCTTCGCTGATCGCGTCGGTGCCGTAGAGCGCGTCATACAGCGAACCCCAGCGGGCGTTCGAAGCATTGAGCGCGAAACGGGCGTTCATGACCGGCACCACGAGTTGCGGGCCGGCCATACGGGCGATTTCATCATCGACGTTTTGCGTCGTTGCCTGGAAATCGGCCGCTTCTGGCAGCAGATAACCGATGTCTTGCAGGAAGGCTTTATAGGCCACGGCGTCGTGTGGCTGACCGGCACGGGATTGGTGCCAGCCATCGATACGAGCCTGGAAATCATCGCGTTTGGCGAGTAGGGCTTTGTTCTTCGGCGCCAGGTCATGAATGACCTTGTCGGCACCGGCCCAGAACGTGTCGGCGGTGAGGCCGGAACCGGGAATGGCTTCGTTGTTCACGAAGTCGAACAGGACTTTGGCGACCTGCAGGCCACCGACTTGAACGTGTTCAGTCATTGCTTGCCTCACTCTGCTCAGCTATTTCGCTTTTCAGCTCTTCAATTTAACAATGAAGCCTTTGGCATTTAAACCACAAACCCTGGGACCAGTACATGCCATTTCTGACGGCTGGGTGGGGACCAATCAACGGCGCGGAGACCGTGCTGACGGGGCTTTCAGGGATGCGACTGCGCCTGAGGCAGACATCGATCCAACGTTATGTAGTGCGCGCTGCGGCATACTACATGATGAATTGCGGTTGTGAAAATTAGACTAATTACGTCGTTCTGCGACCCCATGACGCATTGCAGTCACGTCGAGGATCGGGATGTTCTCAAAAAAGCATGAGATTGTTCCAGTTAAATATAAAAAGTTGTACACATAATCTTTGATGGCCCGGCTATGGGGCTTTGTTTTCGGTGGCGAGGGAGCTTGCTCCCGCTGGTTTGCGAAGCAAGCCCAAAAGCTTTACGACCGCTACACGGTCGAGCGGGAGCACGCTCCCTCGCCACAGAAAAGCAGTGCCAAGCCGATTCCGGCGCCTTGCCTATACTTGGTTTTCTATAACAAAAGTCATGACCAGAGGGCTGCGCCATGGACCACCTCGTACTCACTGTTTTCGCTCCAGACAAGCCAGGGCAGGTCGAGCGCATCGCCCAATGCATTGCCGAGCACGGCGGCAACTGGCTGGAAAGCCGCATGTCGCGCATGGCCGGGCAGTTCGCCGGGATCCTTCGGGTCGGTGTACCGGCAGAGGCCTACGATGAGCTGGTCGATGCCCTGCAAGGTTTGTCCGCCCAAGGCATTCGCGTCTTGATCGCCGAAAGCGGCATCGAGCAATCGTGCACCTGGAAACCCATCGCCATGGAGTTGGTCGGCAATGACCGGCCGGGAATCGTGCGTGATATCACCCGACTGTTGAGTGAGCAGGGCGTGAACCTGGAACGACTGGTGACGGAGGTGCGGCCGGCACCGATGAGCAGTGAGCCGCTGTTCCACGCCGAAGCGATTCTCGCAGTGCCGTTGACCTTGTCCCTGGATGTACTGCAATCGCGCCTGGAAACCCTGGCCGACGATCTGATGGTGGAATTGGTGCTGCGCAGCGAGCCTTGATCAGGTTATCCAAGTTAAACGTGCACCTGCCTGTGGATAACCTGTAGAGACAGCCCGCCAGGCCACGCCGGTCGGGGCTTTTCAGGATCTGATCAAAAAACCAGCAGTTTCAGCGACTTGCGCACATTCGCCGGGGATCAGGCTGTGGATAACCTTGGGAAGGAACGATGCAGGCCACGGTAGACGTGGCCTGCAGAGGTTTGTACGTTTTTTGATCAGCTTCGGCGGCGCAGGCTGAGCCAGGCATCGACGCTGTAAACGGCCAGGCCGGCCCAGATAAAGATGAAGGCCAGCAACGTACTCGACGACAGGTGTTCGCCAAACAGCAGCACGGCTTGCAACAACACCAATGTCGGTGCCACGTACTGGAGGAATCCCAGCGTGGTGTAGGGCAAATGCCGTGCAGCGGCGTTGAAGCAGACCAGCGGCACCAGCGTCACCGGGCCGGCAGCGACCAGCCACCAGGCTTCGGACGTCGTCCAGAACTCAGGTTGAGCACTCACAGCGGTCGGATTGAACAGCAGCCAGGCGATGGCGATCGGCACCAGCATCCAGGTTTCCACCACCAGCCCCGGCAATGCCTTGACCGGTGCCTGTTTGCGGATCAGCCCGTAGCAACCGAAGGTCAGGGCCAGCACCAGCGACACCCATGGCAGGCTCCCTACCTGCCACACCTGCTGCGCCACGCCGACCGCCGCCAGACCCACGGCGATCCATTGCATGCGCCGCAATCGTTCGCCGAGGATCAGCATGCCCAGCAGCACGTTCACCAGTGGGTTGATGTAGTAACCCAGGCTGGCTTCAAGCATGCGTCCGTTGTTCACCGACCAGACGTAGGTCAGCCAGTTGGCGGCGATCAGCGTGCCGCTCAGGGCCAGGATCGCCAGTCGTTTCGGGTTCTCCCGCAGCTCGCGCCACCAGCCCGGATGTTTCCAGACCATCAGCAGCAACGTGCCGAACAGCGCCGACCACAACACACGGTGGATGATGATCTCCACAGAGGGCACGCTGGCGATGGCTTTGAAGTAGAGCGGGAAAACTCCCCAGATGATGTAGGCACTCAGGCCCAGGATGTACCCCCGACGGAGGTTGGCAGCTTGCATGCAGAGTCCTTGCTTAGGCAGCTAACAAAGAGGGGATTGTAAGGAGATTTGTCCTGATGTGCTGATCCTTGTAGGAGCGAGCCTGCTCGCGATGAACTCAAAGGCGCCGCGGGGTATCAGGTTCCCCGCGTTATCGTTCTCGACCATCGCGAGCAGGCTCGCTCCTACAGGGGGCGCTGCTGTTTAGAAGAGTTTCAGCGGCTCTTCGTTGAGGGCCGCGAGTTGTTCACGCAACGCCAACACCTGATCGCCCCAATACCTTTCCGTCCCGAACCACGGAAAGCTGCGCGGGAAGGCCGGGTCGTCCCAGCGGCGGGCGAGCCAGGCGCTGTAGTGCATCAGGCGCAAGGCGCGCAGCGGTTCGATCAAGGCCAGTTCGCGCGGGTTGAAATCGTGGAACTCGTTGTAACCGTCCATCAATTCCGACAACTGCCCCAGGCAATCCTGGCGATCACCCGCCAGCATCATCCAGATGTCCTGCACCGCAGGGCCCATGCGGCAGTCATCGAGGTCGACGATGTGGAACATCTCGTCGCGGCACATCATGTTGCCGGGGTGGCAGTCGCCGTGCATGCGGATGTTCTGGTGCGGGGTGGCGTCGTAGACCTCTTCCACGCGCTTGAGCAGGTCGCGGGCTACTGACTCGTAAGCGGGCAACAGGCTGCGGGGGACGAAGTTGCCTTCGAGCAAGGTAGTCAGCGAGTCGTAACCGAAGTTCTTCACACCCAGGGCTTCACGGTGCTGGAACGGTTTGGTCGCACCCACCGCGTGCAGGCGCCCGAGCAATTGCCCCAGGCGATACAACTGATCGAGGTTGCCCGGCTCCGGCGCACGGCCACCCCGGCGGGGGAACAGGGTGAAACGAAAGCCTTTGTGTTCGTGCAGGGTTTCACCGTTGTGGATCAACGGCGCGACGACCGGCACCTCGACGTCAGCGAGTTCGAAGGTGAACTGGTGTTCTTCGAGAATCGCTTCGTTGGTCCAGCGCTGCGGGCGGTAGAACTTGGCGATCAGCGGCTCGGAGTCTTCGATGCCGACTTGATAGACGCGGTTCTCATAGCTGTTGAGCGCCAGAATGCGCGCGTCGCTGAGAAAGCCGATGCTTTCGACGGCATCGAGCACGAGGTCTGGGGTGAGGGTTTCAAACGGATGGGCCATGCTGACTCCTGCGCGCAGCAGGCTGCCGCGTCCGGCCAAGCATGGTAGCGCAGACGGGGCATCTTTAGTGACTGGGCTTGAGATGTGTGTGGTTTGGGCTGACGTCATCGCGAGCAGGCTCGCTCCCACAGGTTCGGTGTTGCCCATGTGGGAGCGAGCCTGCTCGCGATGAGGCCGGATCAGGCGCCGACGACCCCGCCATCCTCGCGGGTAATCGCCATCACCGAAGAGCGCGGCTTGCCGTTCGGCAAATGCTCGGGGAAGGTCGAACCACCGTTTTCGCCAGGATGCTGAATCCCGACGAACAGCGTCTTCTGATCCGGCGAGAAGCTGATCCCTGTCACCTCGCAACCAATCGGCCCGACCATGAAACGGCGAATCTCACCCGTCTTCGGGTCGGCGCAGAGCATCTGGTTGTTGCCCATGCCAGCAAAGTCGCCGGCATTGCTCATGTCGCCATCGGTCAGAATCCACAAGCGCCCGGCTTTGTCGAAACCCAATCCGTCCGGGCTGTTGAACATGTTCTGTGCGGTGATGTTTGACGATCCGCCTTTTGGCGTCCCGGCGTGCACCTGCGGGTTGCCTGCGACCACGAACAAGTCCCAGGCGAAGGTGTTCGCGCCATGGTCGTCGCGATCGGTGCGCCAGCGCAGGATTTGCCCGTAGACGTTCTTCTCCCGCGGGTTCGGACCGCCTACCGGCTGGCCGTCTTCACCGCGTTTGGCGTTGTTGGTCAACGTGCAGTAAACCTGGCCGTCCGTGGGGCTGACGACGATCCATTCCGGGCGGTCCATGCGCGTGGCTTTGACCACGCTGGCGGCCAGGCGCGCATGAATCAGCACCTCGGCCTGATCGGCAAAACCGCTGCTGGCGTCGATGCCATTCTTGCCGTGGGTCAGTTCGATCCATTCACCCTGGCCCTTGGGGTGATCAGCATTACCGTCGCCGGCGTCGAAACGCGCCACGTACAAGGTGCCGTGGTCCAGCAGGTCGCGGTTGGCCTTGGGGTTCTTGTGGTTGATCTTGTCGCGGCTGACGAATTTGTAGATGAACTCGCCGCGTTCGTCGTCGCCCATGTACACCACGGCGCGACCGTCGCCGGTTTCCGCCAGGGCCGCGTTTTCATGTTTGAAGCGGCCCAGCGCGGTGCGTTTGACCGGGGTCGATTTCGGGTCGAACGGGTCGATCTCCACCACCCAGCCGTGACGGTTCAGTTCGTTGGGGTTTTTGGCCAGGTCGAAGCGCTCGTTGTGCGGGTGCCAGTTGATTTCTTTGCTGGTCGCCACCGCGCCGTAGCGTTTCTGTGCGGCATCGAATTTCTGTTCGGCGTTGCTGCTGCCGAAGCAGTCGGTGAAGTTCTCTTCGCAGGTCAGATAGGTGCCCCAGGGCGTCTTGCCGTTGGCGCAGTTCTGGAATGTCCCGAGGACGTTTTTGCCGTGCGGATCGGCGCTGGTTTTCAACAGGTCGTGGCCAGCGGCCGGGCCGCTCAGGCTGATCGGCGAATTGCCGTGGATGCGTCGGTTGTAGTGCGAGCCCTGGACGAACTGCCAGTGACCGTTCTTGCGCTGCACCTCGATCACCGACACGCCTTCGCAGGCCAGCGCCTTGCGCACGTCTTGCGCCGACTGCGGCATGCCGCCGTGGGGATAGAGGTAGCGGTAGTTGGTGTATTCGTTGTTGATCGCCATCAGCGCCCGGTCTTTTTCACCGGGGAATTCGAACAGGCTCATGCCGTCGTTGTTGTCGCCGAACTGCACTTCCTGATGCTCGGCCGTGCCATTGCCGCTCGGGTCGAAGGCCGGGCCGTTTTTCTGCAGCGGTTGGCCCCAGCTGATCAGTACCGATGATTTGTAGCCTGGCGGCAGGGTGATCGCGTCGCTGGTGGCGGCGGGGATGCTGTCGAAACCCAGCAACTGGCTGGTGCCTGCACTGACGCTGGCGGCCAGTACGCTACGGCTCAACAGGTTGCCGCCGAGAAACATGGCGGCACCGCACAGGGCGCCCGCGCTGATGAAACCGCGACGGCTGAGGCCGACCATTTGTTCGAGGTCGGTGGGTTGGTTGTCTTTTAATAGGCTCACATCAGGCTCCCTGCGTATTTTGCAGTCACCTTAATGATGGGTGATGACGCTTTTGTTGCAGTTGTCCTTACAGCGGCGTGCCGAGCAGGACGTTGGACGGCGAGAACTGCACGCGTACCGGTTTTCCGGTGCTCAACTGGCGCGATTGCAAATGCCGGGATTCGGCCAGTGCGCAGAGCGTTTGGCCATTGGGCAGGCCGATGCGCACTTCGCAGGGGCCGTCCTCGGCGTCGAGAATCTCCTCGATAATGCCTTCCAGGCAATTGTGTCCGGCTGTTGCGTCGTCGTCGCTGCCCAGCACCTCGAGCCAACCGGCCTTGATCAGGGCCACGACTTCGGTACCGGTTTGCAGGTCCAGGCGCAGGGTGCTGTCGTGAGTGATTTGCGCATCGAGGCTCAAGCCAGCGGCCAATTCGAGGCGAATCCGGTCGTTGTAGCCCTGGGTTTCAATGGCCGCGACCTTACCGTGCAACTGATTGCGTGCGCTGGTCCGGAGCATCAGCCGGCCAAGCAAGTCGAGGTCGCTGGCGTCCTCGGCGGCCTCCAGTACCTGGGCCTGCAGCGCCTGAAGCTTCTGATAGAGGCGCAACACGCGCTCGCCTTCGGCGGACAGTCTGGCGCCGCCACCGCCCTTGCCGCCGACACTGCGTTCCACCAACGGTTTCTGCGCGAGGTTGTTCAGCTCGTCGATGGCATCCCAAGCGGCCTTGTAGCTCAGCCCCGCGCTCTTCGCCGCGCGAGTGATCGAACCTTGCTCGGCGATGTGTTGCAGCAAGGCGATGCGTTGCGGGCGGCGGACAATGTGCTGGGACAACAACGTAGGCAAGGACATGGCAAGACGCTTTGGGCTGTGACGAGGGTGAGGACGTTGGCGGCTCGGGGCCCGGGAGTCAAGTCACGGTGACTCGCCAGGCTTGGGCGTGCGCGCCAGGCAATAAACGTCGACGCGGGTGGCCCCGGCATCCATCAGCAGGCGGGCCAGTGCGTGCGCCGTGGCGCCGGTGGTCAGTACGTCATCCACCAGCGCCAGGTGGCGTCCCTTCGGTGACGCATCGGGTGCAAGGGCAAAGGCGTGGCGCAGGTTTTTCTTGCGCGCCTCGGCATTCAGGTCCTGTTGAGCGCCCGTGTCCCGGGGTCTCAGGAGTAACCGTTCATCGGAAGGGATCTCGAGGCGAATGCTGAGCCAGCGCGCCAGCATGGCGGCCTGATTGAACCCCCGTTGGCGCAGGCGCCGGACGGCCAGGGGCACCGCTACCAGCGTGTCGGGTCGAGGCAGGTCATTGTCGAAGCGATGTTGCAGCGATTGGGCAAGAAGTTCGCCGAGCAGGTGGCCAAATGGCCATTTGGCGCTGTGCTTGAAGCGGGTAATCAGGCTGTCGATCGGGAAGCTGTAAGTCCAGGGCGCGATCACCTGTTCGAAGGCCGGCGGCTGGTTCAGGCATTGGCCGCACGTCAGGCCGGCAGCGGGCAAGGGCAGGGCGCAGGTCTGGCAATGATCGCCGAGCCAGGGCAGCTCGGTTTCACAGGCCATGCAGATGGGCGTGACGCCATCAGTCCGCTCATCACACAGCAAACAGGGTTGTTTGTTTTTTAACCAGTTGTAAACCGGTCCTTTGTATCGTGGTTGACAGCGCATCGCTCTTCCTTAAATATGCCGAAACATCTGTGATGCGCCTGCGGGGTTCCGTTCCCGGCGCTTGCCAAGCATAAAACAAAGGAAACACCCATGAGCGCCAGCACCTCTGCAACCCTGCGTCATGACTGGTCTTTGGCCGAAGTCAAAGCACTCTTCGTTCAGCCATTCAATGACCTGTTGTTCCAGGCTCAGACGGTGCACCGCGCGCATTTCGACGCCAACCGCGTGCAGGTATCGACCCTGCTGTCGATCAAGACTGGCGCCTGCCCGGAAGATTGCAAATATTGTCCGCAGTCCGGTCACTACAACACCGGCCTGGAAAAAGAAAAACTGATGGAGGTGCAGAAGGTCCTCGAAGAGGCCGCTCGCGCCAAGGCCATCGGTTCGACCCGTTTCTGCATGGGCGCGGCGTGGAAACATCCGTCGGCCAAAGACATGCCTTACGTGCTGAAAATGGTCGAAGGCGTCAAAGCCCTGGGCCTGGAAACCTGCATGACCCTCGGTCGCCTGGATCAGGAACAGACCGAAGCGCTGGCCAAGGCCGGCCTCGACTATTACAACCACAACCTCGATACGTCGCCTGAGTTCTACGGCAGCATCATCACCACCCGCACCTATAGCGAGCGCCTGCAAACCCTGGCGTACGTACGTGATTCGGGGATGAAAATCTGCTCCGGCGGCATTCTCGGCATGGGCGAGTCCCTTGATGACCGCGCCAACCTGCTGATCCAGCTGGCCAACCTGCCGGAGCATCCGGAGTCGGTGCCGATCAACATGCTGGTGAAAGTTGCCGGAACGCCGCTGGAAAATGCCGACGACGTCGACCCGTTCGACTTCATCCGCATGCTCGCCGTTGCGCGGATCCTGATGCCGAAATCCCACGTGCGCCTGTCCGCCGGCCGCGAAGCCATGAACGAGCAGATGCAGGCCCTGGCGTTCTTTGCCGGCGCCAACTCGATTTTCTACGGCGAGAAATTGCTGACCACCGCCAACCCGCAGGCCGACAAGGACATGCAGTTGTTCTCGCGTCTGGGCATCCTGCCGGAAGCCCGCGAAGAGCACTCGGACGAAGTTCATCAGGCCGCCATCGAGCAGGCGCTGGTGGAGCAGAAGAGCAGCGAGCAGTTCTATAACGCGGCGGTTTGATGACTGCACCTGTTCCATTGCTGGAATGCAAAACACTGTGGAAGCGAGCCTGTCGAATCGTCGCACCGTCGCGATGGTCGTCAACGATGACGCGGAAAATCTGATACCCCCGCGGCGTCCTCAAGCTCATCGCGAGCAAGCTCGCTCCCACACGGAACTGCGATCGCTTCTGAAACCTGATCCCCGAGGCCTGCATGTCTTTCGATCTCGCCGCACGCCTTGCTGCCCGTCGTGCCGAAAATCTCTATCGTCAGCGCCCGCTGCTTGAAAGCCCGCAAGGCCCGCAAGTGGTGGTCGATGGTCAGCCGTTGCTGGCGTTCTGTAACAACGATTACCTGGGCCTGGCCAATCACCCGCAAGTGATCGAAGCCTGGCGCGCTGGCGCATCGAAGTGGGGCGTCGGTGGCGGGGCTTCGCATCTGGTGATCGGCCACAGCGGTCCCCATCACGCGCTGGAAGAAGCGCTGGCCGACCTGACCGGGCGCCCACGCGCCTTGCTGTTCACCACCGGCTACATGGCCAACCTCGGTGCAGTGACGGCGTTGGTGGGGCAGGGCGATACGGTGCTCGAGGACCGGCTCAATCACGCATCGTTGCTCGATGCCGGGCTGTTGTCCGGCGCGCGCTTCAACCGTTACCTGCATAACGACGCGGTGAGCCTGGCCAAGCGCCTTGAGAAGGCGACCGGCAATACGCTGGTGGTCACCGACGGCGTGTTCAGCATGGACGGCGACATCGCCGACTTGCCGGCGCTGGCCCGGGAAACCAAGGCCAAAGGCGCGTGGCTGATGGTCGATGACGCCCATGGTTTCGGTCCGCTGGGGGCCAACGGCGGCGGCATCGTCGAGCATTTCGGCCTGAGCCAGGATGACGTGCCGGTGCTGGTCGGCACCCTCGGCAAGGCGTTTGGCACCGCAGGCGCCTTTGTCGCTGGCAGTGAGGAGCTCATCGAAAGCCTGATCCAGTTCGCCCGCCCCTACATCTACACCACCAGCCAGCCTCCGGCCCTGGCCTGCGCCACGCTGAAAAGCCTGGAGCTGCTGCGCAGCGAGCACTGGCGGCGTGAGCATCTGAAAACGTTGATCAGCCAATTCCGCCGAGGTGCCGAGCAGATCGGCCTGGAGTTGATGGACAGCTTCACGCCGATCCAGCCGATCATGGTTGGCGACGCCGGGCGTGCGGTGCGCCTGTCGCAGATGTTGCGCGAGCGCGGCCTGATGGTGACCGCGATCCGCCCACCGACCGTGCCCGCCGGCAGCGCCCGGTTGCGCGTGACCCTGACCGCCGCCCATAGCGAGGCGCAGGTGCAGCTATTGTTAGATGGACTGGCCGATTGTTTTCAGCAACTGGGACCGGAGCCAAGCCATGCGTGATCGACTGATTCTGCTGCCCGGCTGGGGACTCGGCGTTTCACCGCTGGAACCCTTGGCTGCGGCGTTGCAGGGCCTGGACGAGCACCTGCGTGTCGAGATCGAGCCGCTGCCGGAGCTGGAATCGAGCGATCTTGAAGAATGGCTCGACGAACTCGACTCGACGCTGCCACAGGACGCCTGGCTCGGCGGTTGGTCCCTGGGCGGCATGCTCGCTTGCGAATTGGCGGCGCGTCGCGGTGATCGTTGCTGCGGCTTGCTGACCCTGGCGAGCAACCCGTCCTTTGTCGCCCATGAACAGTGGCTGAGTGCGATGCCCGGCGAAACCTTCGATGCGTTTCTGGCAGGCTGTGCCGCCGACCCACGGATGACGTTGAAACGCTTTTCACTGCTCTGCGCGCAAGGTGCCGAAGACCCGCGCGGCTTGTCGCGTTTGTTGCTTGGTGGTGCGCCCCATACGGCGGCGCCCGTGTTGATGAGTGGGCTGGAGTTGCTCGCACAACTGGACACCCGGCCAGCGTTGCAGGCGTTTCGCGGCCCGCAATTGCATTTGTTCGCCGGCCTCGACGGGCTGGTGCCGGCCGAAGCGGCGGGCGACTTGCTGGCGTTGCTGCCGGATATCGAAATCGGTCTGATTGAACAGGCCAGCCACGCGTTTCTTCTGGAAGACCCCCACGGTGTGGCGGGGGCGATCCAGGCCTTTTTGCATGAGTCCGGTGATGACTGATTTATCCCTTCCCGTTCCACCCGGCGGTTTGCCCGACAAGCGCCAGGTGGCGGCGTCCTTTTCCCGTGCGGCGGCGAGTTACGACAGTGTGGCCGAGTTGCAGCGTGACGTCGGCAGCCAGTTGCTGCGTCGTTTGCCGGATGATTTCGTGCCGGGGCGTTGGCTGGATCTCGGGTGTGGCACCGGGCATTTCAGTCGTGCACTGGGCGAGCGGTTTCCCGCCAGTCACGGCGTGGCGCTGGATATTGCCGAGGGCATGCTCAAGCATGCCCGGCCGTTGGGCGGCGCCACGCATTTCATCGCGGGCGATGCCGAGCGTTTGCCGCTACAGGATTCGACCTGCGACCTGATCTACTCCAGCCTGGCAGTGCAGTGGTGCGAGGACTTCGCGTCGGTGCTCGGCGAGGCCAGGCGCGTGCTGAAACCGGGCGGTGTTTTCGCATTTGCTAGTCTGTGCGTGGGCACCTTGTTTGAATTGCGTGACAGCTGGCGACAGGTGGACGGCATGGTCCACGTCAACCGCTTCCGCGAGTTCGCGGTTTATCAAGGCTTGTGCGCGGCCAGTGGTCTGCAGGCGATCAGCCTGGAAACCCGTCCCCATGTTTTGCATTACCCCGATGTGCGCAGCCTGACCCATGAACTCAAGGCGCTGGGGGCGCATAATCTGAATCCTGGTCGGCCGGGCGGTTTGACCGGCCGGGCGCGGATTCTGGGGTTGATCGAGGCTTATGAGCAGTTTCGTCAGGCCCAGGGACTGCCGGCGACTTATCAAGTGGTGTATGCCGTTTTGGAGAAACCCTTATGAGTGCAGCCTATTTCATCACCGGCACCGACACCGATGTCGGCAAGACCACGGTGGCCGCCGGGTTGCTGCATGCGGCGCGTTCGGCGGGCCTGAGCACCGCGGCGGGCAAGCCGGTCGCTTCCGGTTGCGAGGTCACCCCCAAGGGCTTGCGCAATGCCGATGCACTGGCGCTGCTGGCGGAATGTTCACTGCCGTTGACTTATGCACAGGTCAACCCGGTGGCGTTCGAACCGGCCATCGCCCCGCACCTGGCCGCACGTGAGGCGGGCGTGGCGTTGACGGTGCAGTCCTTGTTGGCGCCGATGCGGCAGATTCTCGATAGGCAGGCCGACTTCACCCTGATCGAAGGCGCCGGTGGCTGGCGCGTGCCGTTGGCGGACCAGGCCAATCTGTCCGACCTGGCGATAGCGCTGGACCTGCCGGTGATTCTGGTGGTTGGCGTGCGCCTGGGTTGCATCAGCCATGCGTTGCTGACGGCCGAGGCGATTGCCCGGGACGGTTTGCAACTGGCAGGCTGGGTGGCCAACATCATCGATCCGAAAACCTCGCGGCTGGAAGAAAACCTGGCGACCCTCGCCGAACGAATCCCGGCGCCGTGCCTGGGACGTGTGCCGAAACTCAAGGTGGTGACGGCTGAAGCGGTGGCGGAGCATCTTCAGCTGGATCTGCTTGACTAGGCTTTGTCTATGACAAGGCACAATGCCATTAGTGTTTTTGTCGGGTGTTTTGCCACCGGCTCTGGTTCAATGCGCACTATTGATCCTTTGCAAAGACGGGTTCTCCCATGGAAATCTCAGGAAGCACCGCTTTTTATGCCGGTCTGAGCACTATTCAGACAGGGCAGAACCGTGTCGACCAGGCCGCCAGTCAGATCGCCAACACGACGATCGAGCGCTCGGTGACCAGCCAATCTTCAGAAGCTCAAGTCGATCGGTTGCGTTCGGTCGATCGTAGTCAGCAATCGGACCTGGCCAGCAACGTGGTCGAGCTGTCCCAAGGCAAATTTCAGGTGGAGCTGGGGGCCAGGGTGGCCAAGGCATCCGATGAAATGCTCGGTACGCTGATCGATACGTTCGCCTGATTCCTCGCTGAATCTGCACCTGCAACGCCGCGAACATTCGCGGCGTTTTGCTGTGTAAGTCCTTCTTGCCAAAAATAATCTTTCCGATACGGCGTGTTGCTCGGTCAACGGCGTTGCGCATCGGTGCGTCCGCCATTCCCGAACAGTGATGACGAACGGCAAAAGATCGGCGCTTGACAAGATTTGGGCGTAAACGTATGTTTCAAACAACTGTTTGACCGTCACAACAAATCGACACGGTCGCTCATTCCCGGTTACATCAGCAGAGGTTTATCGCTATGCCTGACTACAAGGCCCCCTTGCGTGATATTCGCTTCGTTCGTGACGAACTGCTCGGCTACGAAGCGCACTATCAGAGCCTTCCGGCTTGCGCAGACGCAACTCCGGACATGGTTGACGCCATTCTCGAAGAAGGCGCCAAGTTTTGTGAGCAGGTGCTGGCTCCGCTGAACCGCGTGGGTGACATCGAAGGCTGCACCTGGAGCGAGTCCGGCGTTAAGACCCCGACCGGTTTCAAAGAAGCCTACAAGCAATTCGTCGAAGGCGGCTGGCCAAGCCTGGCCCACGACGTGGATCACGGTGGCCAGGGCCTGCCGGAGTCCCTGGGTCTGGCGGTGAGCGAAATGGTCGGCGAAGCCAACTGGTCGTGGGGCATGTACCCGGGCCTGTCCCATGGCGCGATGAACACCATCTCTGAGCACGGCACCCCAGAGCAACAACACGCCTACCTGACCAAACTGGTGTCCGGCGAATGGACCGGCACCATGTGCCTGACCGAACCACACTGCGGCACCGACCTGGGCATGTTGCGCACCAAGGCCGAGCCTCAGGCCGACGGTTCCTACAAAGTGTCCGGCACCAAGATCTTCATCTCGGCCGGTGAACACGACATGGCCGATAACATCGTCCACATCGTGCTGGCCCGCCTGCCGGATGCACCGGCCGGCACCAAAGGCATCTCGCTGTTCATCGTGCCGAAATTCCTGCCGAACGAAGACGGTTCGATCGGTGCGCGTAACGCGGTGTCCTGTGGTTCCCTGGAACACAAGATGGGCATCCACGGCAACGCCACTTGCGTGATGAACTTCGACGCGGCCACCGGTTTCCTGATCGGCCCGGCGAACAAAGGCCTGAACTGCATGTTCACCTTCATGAACACCGCACGCCTGGGTACCGCGCTGCAAGGTCTGGCCCACGCCGAAATCGGTTTCCAGGGCGGCCTGAAATACGCTCGCGATCGTCTGCAAATGCGCTCCCTGACTGGCCCGAAAGCGCCGGACAAAGCCGCTGACCCGATCATCGTGCACCCTGATGTACGTCGCATGCTGTTGACCATGAAGGCCTTCGCCGAAGGCAACCGTGCGATGGTGTACTTCACCGCCAAGCAAGTCGACATCGTCAAGTACGGTGTGGACGAAGAAGAGAAGAAGAAAGCGGACGCTCTGCTGGCGTTCATGACGCCAATCGCCAAAGCCTTCATGACCGAAGTCGGTTTCGAGTCGGCTAACCACGGCGTGCAAATCTACGGCGGCCACGGTTTCATCGCCGAGTGGGGCATGGAGCAGAACGTTCGCGACAGCCGCATTTCGATGCTGTACGAAGGCACCACCGGTATCCAGGCACTCGACCTGCTGGGCCGTAAAGTGCTGATGACTCAAGGCGAGGCCCTGAAAGGCTTCACCAAGATCGTCCACAAGTTCTGCCAGAACAACGAAGGCAACGAAGCCGTCAAGGAATTCGTCGCACCGCTGGCTGCACTGAACAAGGAATGGGGCGAGCTGACCATGAAGGTCGGTATGGCCGCCATGAAGGATCGCGAAGAAGTCGGCGCGGCCTCCGTGGACTACCTGATGTACTCCGGTTACGCCTGCCTGGCCTACTTCTGGGCTGACATGGCGCGTCTGGCTGCGGAAAAACTGGCTGCCGGCACCACCGAACAGGCGTTCTACACCGCCAAGTTGCAGACTGCGCGTTTCTACTTCCAGCGCATCCTGCCGCGTACCCGCACTCACGTGGCAACCATGCTGTCGGGCGCCAATAACCTGATGGACATGAAAGAAGAAGACTTCGCGCTGGGCTACTAAGCCTTAACGCTGTCGTGTAAAGAACCGCCATTCCTTCGGGACTGGCGGTTTTTTTTGCGGCAATGCTCAAGCGACAGCGGGACTCGTCCAGCGTGTCGGGGCTTTCCCCTGTGTCACTGGCAGACCGTTCGTCGCCAGTGATGCTCTTTTTTACAAAAATACCTCAGTAATTCACTCAGCAATCCGGGAATTTTGCCGTTAAAGTGGTGGGCACATTGCCATCTTTTTTGATTTGACGGTCGGAGCTTTACCCTTGCCGCGTTCTTCCGCTGTACGTTTCAGTCATTTCCTGCCGTCATTACTGCTATTGCTGGCGGGACTTGCGGCGGCTTACGTCAAGGATCTGAACGTCTTCTTCACTTCGCTGTTCAACGTGCTGCCAACCCTGGTGCTGTTGCTCGGCGGTTCTTACTGCGCGGTGTACCGACGTCAGCGTGAACTGTTTCTGATGGTCACGGTGTACATCGCCTACTACCTGCTCGACACCCAGACCGACTACTACCGCGATAACGGCAAGGTGCGCGATGACGCGGCCGTGGTCTTCCACTTGTGTTGCTTGCTATTGCCGTTGCTATTTGGCGTATTCGCCGCCTGGCAGGAGCGTACTCATCTGTTCCAGGACATGGTGGCGCGCTTCGCCGTGTTGCTGGCCGTGGGCAGCGTGGCGTTGGGGCTGGAGCAAAGTTACCCGCATGCGCTGTTGATCTGGCTGTCGGAGATCCGCTGGCCGGCGTTGCACGGTGCCTGGATGAGCCTGATCCAGTTGTCCTACCCGGTGTTCATCGGTTCGTTCCTGCTGCTGGTGTATCAGTACTGGCGCAATCCGCGACCGCTGCACGCCGCGCAACTGGTGGGCATGCTCGGACTGTTCTGGATGTTGCCGAAGACCTTCATCCTGCCATTCACCCTGAACATCATGTGCAGCCAGGTGATGCTGATGATCGCCGCCGCCGTTGCGCACGAGGCCTATCAAATGGCGTTCCGCGATGAACTCACCGGTCTGCCGGGGCGTCGTGCCTTGAACGAGCGCATGCAGCGACTGGGGCGCAACTACGTGCTGGCCATGAGCGATGTCGACCACTTCAAGAAATTCAACGATACCCACGGCCATGATGTCGGTGACCAGGTGCTGCGACTGGTCGCCAGCAAACTGTCGAAAATCGGCGGGGGCGGCAAGGCGTATCGCTATGGCGGTGAGGAGTTTGCCCTGGTGTTCGCCGGCAAGACCCTCGAAGAGTGCATGCCGCACCTGGAGGTCATCCGCGAATCCATCGCCACCTACAACATTCATCTGCGTAACCAGGACAGCCGTCCGCAGGACGATAGTCAGGGACGCCAGCGCCGCTCGGGCGCCAATGCTACGAGCGTGTCGGTCACGGTGAGCATCGGCGTCGCCGAGCGCATTGAACAACGCACCCCTGAAGAAGTGCTCAAATCCGCGGATCAGGCGCTCTACAGCGCCAAGGGCGCAGGCCGTAACTGTGTCATGGCATTCGGTCAGACTCGTCGTGGTGCGGTGCGCATGGACGCCGCTGCGGTTGAGTGATGATGGCGCATTCAGCGTCTGGACTGTGATTGTGAGGCGTGGTCGGCGGCAGTAGGTTTGAGTCATCTGCTGCCGGAGAAATGACCATGCCCGAGTACAAAGCTCCCCTGCGCGACATGCGCTTTCTGATCGACCACGTCTTCGACTTTCACAGCAACTACGCCGCACTGGGGGCCACTGACGCCAGTGCGGACATGGTCAGTGCGATTCTTGAAGAGGGCGCGAAGTTCTGCGAGAACGTGTTGTCGCCACTTAACCGCAGCGGTGACGAAGAAGGCTGCCATTTCGACAATGGCGTAGTGACTACCCCGAAAGGCTTCAAGCAGGCTTTCGCACAGTATGTGGACGGCGGCTGGCATGGCCTGGCGGCCGATCCTGCGTACGGCGGCCAGGGGCTGCCGAGCTCTCTGGGCCTGGTCATCAGCGAAATGGTGGCGTCGAGCAACACGTCCTGGGGCATGTACCCCGGCCTGACTCACGGCGCCATGTCAGCGATCCACGCCCATGGCACCGACGAACAGAAACAGACCTACCTGAGCAAACTCACCGCCGGCCAATGGACCGGCACCATGTGCCTGACCGAAGCCCATTGCGGCACGGACCTGGGCATCATCAAGACCCGCGCCGTGCCGCAGGCCGATGGCAGTTACGCGATCTCCGGCAGCAAGATCTTCATCTCCGCCGGCGAACACGACATGAGCGACAACATCGTTCATCTGGTACTGGCGAAGCTGCCGGACGCACCGGCCGGCACCAAGGGCATTTCGCTGTTCATCGTGCCCAAATTCCTGCCCGATGCCACCGGTGAGGCTGGCGAGCGTAACGGCGTGTCCTGCGGCTCCATCGAACACAAAATGGGCATCAAGGCGTCGGCCACCTGTGTGCTGAACTTCGACGGCGCCAGAGGCTTCCTGATCGGCGAGCCGAACAAGGGCCTGAACTGCATGTTCACCATGATGAACCATGCGCGCCTGGGCACCGGGATGCAGGGCTTGTGCCTGGGGGAGGCGAGTTTCCAGGGCGCGATCAAGTACGCCAACGAGCGCTTGCAGATGCGTGCGCTCACCGGCCCCAAAGCACCGGACAAAGTGGCCGACCCGATCATCGTCCATCCGGACGTGCGCCGGATGCTGCTGACCATGAAGGCCTTCAACGAAGGCAATCGCGCACTGACTTACTTCACGGCGCAATTGCTGGATGTTGCACACCTGAGTGCGGACGAAACCGCGCGCCAGGACGCTGAAGACTTGCTGGCGTTCCTGACGCCGATCTGCAAGGCCTTCATGACCGACACCGGCCTGGAAGTGACCAACCTCGGCATGCAGGTGTTCGGTGGTCATGGCTTCATTCGTGAATGGGGCATGGAGCAACTGGTGCGCGATTGCCGCATCGCGCCGATCTACGAGGGCACCAATGGCATTCAGGCGCTGGACCTGCTGGGGCGCAAGGTCCTGGGCAGCCAGGGCAAACTGTTGCGCGGCTTTACCAGGATCGTTCACAAGTTTTGCGCGGCGAACGCTGAACATCCGCAGCTGGCCAGCTATGTGGCGCAACTCAATGGCCTGAACCAGCAGTGGGGCGAGTTGACGACCAGGGTCGGCATGGCGGCGATGAAAAACCCCAATGAAGTGGGTGCCGCTTCGGTGGATTACCTGATGTACAGCGGCTACATCATCCTTGGCTATTTGTGGCTGCGCATGGCACTGGTGGCCCAGGCGCGGCTGGAGAATGGCAGCGGCGATGCGGATTTCTGCAAGGCCAAACTGGCGACCAGCGAGTTTTACTTCAAGCGCCTGCTGCCCCGTACAGCCGCTCATCGGTCGGCGATCGAGGCGGGCAGCGACTGCCTGATGCAGCTGCCGGCGGAGTTGTTTGCGCTTTAATCTTTAAAACCAGTGACAAAGGAGCCCGTGTTATTGCGGGCTTTTTTTTGAGTGCGTGATTCAGTGACCAAACATTACAAAACGGTCACCGCCTGACCCTATGTGTCGCAAAAGTTGTTGGGTTACACTCGGATACAACGAAAATACTACCCCTACGATTCACCCGTTTAGATCTTGCGAGGTTTGCCATGGCTGACTACAAAGCGCCCCTGCGCGATATGCGTTTCGTCCTCAATGAAGTTTTCGAGGTCGCCAAACTCTGGGCCGAGCTGCCTGCGTTGGCCGAAACCGTCGACGCGGAAACGGTCGAGGCCATCCTTGAAGAAGCCGGCAAGGTCACCAGCAAAAGCATCGCGCCCCTGAGCCGTGCCGCTGATGAAGAAGGTTGCCACTGGGCGGACGGTGCCGTCACCACGCCGGCCGGCTTCACGGAGGCTTATCAGACCTACGCCGAGGGCGGATGGGTCGGTGTCGGCGGTGACCCGTCCTACGGTGGCATGGGCATGCCCAAGGCCGTTTCGGCCCAGGTCGAAGAAATGGTCAACTCTGCCAGCCTGGCGTTCGGTCTCTACCCGATGCTGACGGCCGGTGCCTGTCTGTCGATCAACGCCCACGCCAGCGAAGAACTGAAAGCCGCCTACCTGCCGAACATGTACGCCGGTGTCTGGGCCGGTTCCATGTGCCTGACCGAACCGCATGCCGGTACCGACCTGGGCATCATCCGCACCAAGGCCGAACCTCAGGCCGACGGTTCCTACAAGGTCAGCGGCACCAAGATCTTCATCACCGGCGGCGAACACGACCTGACCGAGAACATCATTCACCTGGTGCTGGCCAAACTGCCGGATGCCCCGGCGGGACCGAAAGGCATCTCGCTGTTCCTGGTGCCGAAGTTCATGGTCAATGCCGATGGCAGCCTGGGCGCGCGCAACCCGGCCAACTGCGGTTCGATCGAACACAAGATGGGCATCCAGGCGTCCGCGACCTGTGTGATGAACTTCGACGAAGCCGTGGGTTATCTGGTTGGCGAGCCGAACAAAGGCCTGGCAGCGATGTTCACCATGATGAACTACGAGCGTCTGGGGGTTGGTATTCAAGGCCTGGCCACGGGCGAGCGTTCCTACCAGAACGCCATCGAATACGCCCGTGACCGCCTGCAAAGCCGTTCGCCGACCGGCGCGCAGAACAAGGACAAAGTGGCCGACCCGATCATCGTCCACCCGGACGTGCGTCGCATGCTGTTGACCATGAAGGCATCGAACGAAGGCGGCCGCGCTTTCTCGACGTACGTGGCCATGCAATTGGACACTGCCAAGTTCAGTGAAGACGCCACGACCCGCAAGCGTGCGGAGGACCTGGTGGCGTTGCTGACGCCGGTGGCCAAGGCATTCCTGACCGATCTGGGTCTGGAAACCACCGTACATGGCCAGCAGATCTTCGGTGGCCACGGCTACATCCGCGAATGGGGCCAGGAGCAGCTGGTGCGCGACGTGCGCATCACCCAGATCTACGAAGGCACCAACGGCATTCAGGCGCTGGACCTGGTCGGGCGCAAGATCGTCGGCAGCGGCGGGGCGTTCTACAAACTGTTCGCTGACGAGATTCGCCATTTCACCGCCACGGCCAGCGCCGACCTGGCGGAGTTCACCAAGCCGCTGAACGATGCCGTGACGACCCTCGATGAGCTGACGGCGTGGTTGCTGGATCGGGCAAAAAACAACCCGAATGAAATCGGCGCCGCGTCGGTTGAATATCTGCAAGTGTTTGGCTACACCGCCTACGCTTACATGTGGGCACTGATGGCCAAGGCTGCTTTCGGCAAAGAAGCGCAGGACGATTTCTACGCCAGCAAGCTGGGCACGGCACGTTTCTACTTCGCCCGGCTGCTGCCGCGGATTCACTCGTTGAGTGCGTCGGTGAAGGCTGGCAGCGAGTCGCTGTTCCTGCTGGATGCCGCGCAATTCTGAAGGTGTAACGTCATGTAAGCATTCTCTTACACGACGTGCTGCACTTCTCCCATAGAAGCAGATTGGATCCACAGCTAATCTACTTCACATGGACGTAGCGCAGGAAGCGCAAAGCAACAACACGGACACGTAGGATTCTGCCAGGACGGCGGAGTGAAATGGATGTCAGGGAAACAGTCTGCAAAGCCCCGCTTCGGCGGGGTTTTCTTATGCCCGCAAAAAAGTACTCAGCTCAGTCCATCCAGTGCCGATGGGTTGTTCAATTGCTCATCCGGTCGATTTATCACCTCCTCCAGCAATGTTCGCAACAATGCCATCGAGGCCTGTTGCCGTTGCACATCCCGACACACCAGTCCGATTTTCAGCGGTACCCGGGGTTCACTCAGGGGCTTCCACAACAGGTCTTTGCTGCCGTGGGCTTTTTGCGAGCGCCCAGGCAGTACCGTCGCCAATCGCGTGTGCGGCAGGCTGTCGAGAATCCCCGCCATGTTGTTCAGTTCGGCTTGTACCTGCGGTCGTCTCCCCATGCTGGCCAGTTGCGTTTGCCAGATCTGCCGCACTTGAAACTCCTCGCCCAGCAGCAACATGGGCAACTCGGCGGCCTGGCTCATGGATACCTTCTTGAATTCCCGCAGCGGATGGTCCGTCGGGATCACCAGCGTCAGTTCATCTTCGTACAGCATCACGCCGTGCAACCCGGGTTGCCGGGGCGGCAGGTAGCTGATGCCGATGTCCAGCGAGCCATTGAGCAGGCGTCGCTCGACTTCCAGGCCCGTCAACTCATAGATCTGCACCACCAGATGCGGTTGCGCCTTGCGCACCCGTTCGAGCATCTGCGGCACCAGGCTGGTATGCACGGTCTGCAAAACGCCAATCGCCAGTGTGCGCAGCGCTTGCCCCTTGAAATTGCCCAGCGCCTCGCGCGCCCGTTGCAAGCCATCAAGCAGGGGCAAGGCGTGGTTGTACAGGGTATGTGCCGCCAGCGTCGGCAACAGTCGTTTGCTGCTGCGTTCGAACAGGGTCACGTCCAGCGTTTGTTCGAGTTGCCGGATCTGCTGGGACAGCGCCGGTTGAGAGATGGACAGCCGCTCGGCGGCACGGCCCACATGGCCCTCTTCGTAGACCGCGACGAAATAACGCAGTTGTTTAAAATCCATAAGTAATACTTATCGAAAATGTTGAGAAATCGAAATGGCCAAAGGCCTTGCCTGAGCCTAGTCTAACCGCATTCACAAGGCTTACAGGGCCACAAAGCGCGATGATTACCGTTTGCTTCGATGGTGTTGACATAGGTAAGGCAAAAAATCCAAAACGGAGATTGAACGGATGAATTTGTTCAGTCTGCGTCGTCACTCACCGAGCCTTGATGATCTAGTGGCGCACGCTTCCTTTCAGTCCAGGGGCGACAACCTTTCCAGTGAGTGCCTGATGCCCAGTGTCGAGCGACCGAAACAGGTTTTTGTCCGCGGCCAGGGTTCTTGGTTGTGGGACAACGATGACCGGGCTTATCTGGATTTCTCCCAAGGTGGTGGCGCCAACAGCCTTGGACACAGCCCCAAGGCACTGGTCAATGCCATCGCGACGCAGGCACAAACACTGATCAACCCCGGTTTCGGGTTGCATAACCGCGGCATGCTGAACCTCGCCGAGCGACTGTGTGTCAGCACCGGCAGCGACCAGGCCTACCTGCTCAATAGTGGCAGCGAAGCCTGTGAGGCGGCGATCAAGCTGGCGCGCAAATGGGGCCAACAGCATCGCGGTGGCGCTTCGCGGATCATCGTCGCCAATAACGGCTGTCATGGTCGCAGTCTGGCGACGATCTCCGCGTCAGACAGTTCGGCGCAGGTCAATCGATTCGAGCCGCAGCTGCCGGGCTTCAGCCACGTTCCGTTCAACGATCTTCCAGCGCTGCACGCGGCCGTGGATGAACGCACCGTCGCCATCATGCTCGAGCCGATCCAGAGCGAAGCCGGCGTGATACCGGCGACCGCGCATTACCTCAAAGGCGTCGAGCGCCTGTGTCGTGAACTCGGCATCCTGTTGATCCTCGACGAAGTGCAAACCGGCATCGGGCGCTGCGGCACCTTGCTTGCCGAACAGTCCTACAGCGTGCGGGCGGATATCGTTGTGCTCGGCAAAGGGCTGGGCGGTGGCGTGCCCGTGGCGGCGTTGCTGGCGCGGGGCAAGGCCTGCTGTTTTGAAACCGGTGAAATCACCGGCACTCATCACGGCAATGCCTTGATGACAGCGGCGGGGCTCTCCGTGCTCGACAGCGTGCACGACAAGGGATTTCTCGAGCATGTCGGGCAAAGTGCCCAGCATCTGCGTGAAGGACTGCAGCGTCTGGCGCGCCGTTATGGCCACGGCGAGTTACGCGGTCAAGGCCTGCTCTGGGGGCTGACCCTGTCCGATGATTCCGCCGACGCCGTGGTCAGGGCTGCACTTTACGAAGGCCTGTTGCTCAACGCCCCGCAACCCGACTGCCTGCGCTTCACACCGGCGCTGAATGTCAGCAAAGCCAACATCGACGAAATGCTCCTGCGACTGGCCCGCGCCTTCTCCCGTGTACGCACCGCCCAGTTGCAGTGCCGCAAAGGGATCGCCGTCTGATCAGACACACCCTGCACGAATCCCCGAACCGTCTCGCGGTATAACGCACGCCCCACGCTGGATTTTTTTGGCGTGGGGCGTTTTTTTTGTGGGCGTCATTCTCTATGGCACTTTGATGCTCAAGCATATCGACAGTGAACCCTGACCAGCGGCGCAGGTCGATTGTGTGTGAGGCTCGCATGAGCCGACTTCAATCAGGAGCTGACCCCATGGATTTCATTCGCATCATCATCGCCATTCTGTTGCCGCCGCTGGGCGTGTTTCTGCAAGTCGGGTTTGGCGGGGCGTTCTGGCTGAACATTCTGCTGACGTTGTGCGGTTACATTCCAGGAATCGTGCATGCGGTGTACATCATCGCCAAGCGTTGAGTTTGCTGCGCCTGGCAGATCGCTTTCGCGAGCAGGCTCGCTCCCACAGGGGAGCGAGCCTGCTCGCGAATGGGGCACTTGGGATCTTTATTGATTGCTGTGTTCAGCCCACCTGCTCCATCACCTTTCGATAAAACAACCACTCCTGTTCCAGCGCATGGGCCTGATTGCCGGCCTTGCGAAAGCCATGACGTTCGTCCGCGTAGTAATGGGCTTCGACGGCAATGCCGTTGTTCTGCAGCGCTGTGACCATCTCGCGGGTTTGCTCCGGCACCACCACCGCATCCAGTTCGCCCTGAAAGAAGATCACGGGCACGCTGATGTTGCCCGCATGCAGTAATGGCGTCCGTGCGGCATAGCGCTCGGCGTCTTGCACCGGATCACCGATCAGCCAGTCCAGATAATCCCCCTCGAACTTGTGGGTCGCCCGGCCCAGGGCGACAGGATCGCTGACCCCGTAGAGGCTGGCGCCGGCGCGGAAGACCTTGTGGAACGCCAGTGCGCACAGCGTGGTGTAACCGCCGGCACTGCCGCCACGGATGAACGCTCTGTCGCCGTCGATCAATCCATGTTCGGCGAGGTGACTGGTCACTGCGCAAGCGTCTTCGACGTCGACGTCGCCCCAGCTCAAATGCAGGGCCTGGCGATAGGCTCGCCCATAGCCGCTGCTGCCGCGGTAGTTGAGATCGGCCACGGCGAAACCCCGTTGCGCCCAGTACTGAATGCGCGGATCGAGCATCGGGTAGCACGCCGATGTCGGGCCACCGTGGATGAACACCACCAGCGGCGGTTTGGCCTCGCCCGTCATCGCCGGGTAGAAGAAGCCGTGAGCCTCGCCCGAACCACTCGGGTAACGCAGGGTTTGTGGAAGGCTGATCTGCTCGGCAGGTAGCGGTGTGATGCCGCCGGCGAGCTTCTTCACCTCGCGGGTCTGGCGGTCGATGGCGATCACCGCTGACGAACTGATCGGCGATGCCGCGATGCCGTAGATGAACTGGTTATCCACAGCGAGATGACGGAAGCGGCTGTATTCGCCCGTGAAGTCCTCGTTGTTGTCGCCACACACCGCCAATCGGCCAAAACCTTCTTGCGTCCAAGTGGCCAGATAATCGGCCTCGCCCAGCGGCAGCCAGGTGCAGCCACCGAGTTGCCAGGGCGCGGGGCCATGATCGGCAGCGACACTGGGTAACGGGCTCAACCCCTCGGTGGATTCCCCCCAGGGTTGCCAGAAACCACCGCGATCGGTCAGGCAAAACAAGCGCCCGCTGTCGTCAAATCGTGGTTGTTGCAGGGACTCTTGAGCGCCGTCACCGGCGACGCAACGGGGCGGTGCAAACCCGCCATCGCGCTGGCGTTCGGCGACCATCAGGCGCGTCGCCGTCCAGGGCTGATGCGGGCGATTCCACTCGACCCAGGCCAGGCGACGGGCATCCGGGCTCAGCGTTGGTGCCGCGTAAAAGTCCGCACCCTCGGCCAGCAAATGCCGTCCGCCGTCCGCCAGATCAATCGCCACCAGGCGATGTCGGTCGCGGTTCTCTTCTACCGCCAGCACTTGACCCTTGGCGAACTGAAGATCGCCATAACGGCACTCCCCTGATGTCAGCAATTCGGGCGACTCATCCAGCAGCGATTGCCGATACAGCTGCTGGTCGGCCTCGTTGACGAAAACGACGCCGTCGTCAGTCAGACAAAACGCACCACCGCCATATTCGTACACCCGACTGCGAACACTGAACCCTGGTGGCGTCAGACATTTCGCCGTGCCATCGCGCCAGTGCCAGATTCGGCAGGCGCCATCTTCCGGGCGGTATTCGTTCCAGAACAGACCGTTGGCGCCGGCCTGTAGCTCGGCAAAGTCGATACCGGCGGCGACGGCGTTGGCCGCGCTGAAGGGTTCAGCTTTTGGCGATGAGGCGTGAGTTTCGTTCATTGCGAAAGGCCAGTTGGTCAATGGTCTGGGTGGCGTGCCCGGCTTCTTCGCGGGCCTGGAGGATCACGCCATGATGTGGCGATTTGCTGCACACCGGGTCGGCGTTGCTCGCATCACCGGTGAGCATGAACGCCTGGCAGCGACAGCCGCCGAAGTCCTTTTCTTTCTCGTCGCAGGAGCGGCAGGGCTCAGGCATCCAGTCGTAGCCGCGAAAGCGGTTGAAGCCGAACGAGTCGTACCAGATGTGCTGCATGCTGTGGTCGCGCACGTTGGGAAATTGCACCGGCAGCTGTCGGGCGCCGTGACAGGGCAGTGCGGTTCCGTCCGGGGTGACCGTCAGAAAAATACTGCCCCAGCCGTTCATGCAGGCTTTCGGGCGTTCTTCGTAATAGTCCGGGGTGACGAAAATCAGCTTGCACGGATGACCTTCGGCTTCGAGTTTTGCCCGGTATTCGTTGGTGATGCGTTCGGCGCGTACCAGTTGCTCTTTGGTCGGCAACAGGCCGACGCGGTTGAGCTGTGCCCAGCCGTAGAACTGGCACGTGGCGAGTTCGACGAAGTCCGCTTCCAGCGCAATGCACAGCTCGATGATGCGGTCGATCTGGTCGATGTTGTGCCGATGGGTCACGAAGTTGAGCACCATTGGATAACCGTGGGCCTTCACCGCGCGGGCCATTTCGAGCTTCTGCGCGAAGGCCTTTTTCGACCCGGCCAGCAGGTTGTTCACCTGCTCGTCGCTGGCCTGGAAGCTGATCTGGATGTGATCGAGACCGGCCTTTTTGAAGTCGCTGATCTTCTGCTCGGTCAGACCGATGCCGGAGGTGATCAGGTTGGTGTAGAAGCCCAGCTTGCGCGCCTCGGCAATCAGCTCGGCGAGGTCCTGGCGCACCAGCGGTTCGCCGCCGGAAAAGCCCAGTTGCGCCGCGCCCATCTCCCGCGCCTCGCGAAACACCTTGATCCACTGCTCGGTGCTCAGCTCCTTGCCTTGTTCGGCGAAGTCGAGAGGGTTCGAGCAGTACGGGCATTGCAGCGGGCAGCGGTAGGTCAGCTCGGCCAGCAGCCACAGCGGCAGGCCGATTTCGGGTGTGGGCGGTACTTGCACCGACGACTCAGGCAAGTTCGATCCAGTGCTGCGCACGGGCAACCTCCATGAATTGCTCGATGTCGTCACCGAGCTCGGGCACGCCGGGGAACTGCTTGTCGAGCTCATTGATGATCGCCGCGACATCGCGCTGACCATCGATCAAGCCACCGATCAGCGCGGCGCTTTCATTGAGTTTGATCATGCCTTCGGGGTACAGCAGTACGTGGCCTTTCTGCGCCGGTTCGTACTGGAAGCGGTAGCCGGGCCGCCAGGTCGGGGTCTTGCTGCGATCGAAACTCATAAGGTGATTCCTTTATGCCAGACCCGTTGTTCGGTCACGCTGTGATACGGCGGACGCTTGAGTTCGTAAGCCATGCTCATGGCATCGAGCATGCTCCAAAGAATGTCCAGTTTGAACTGGAGAATTTCCAGCATGCGCTCCTGGCCTTCGCGCGTTGTGTAGTGCTGCAAGGTGATGGCCAAGCCGTGCTCGACATCGCGTCGCGCCTGACCCAGGCGCGTGCGGAAATACTCGTAGCCGGCCGGGTCGATCCACGGGTAATGCTGCGGCCAGCTGTCCAGGCGCGACTGGTGGATCTGCGGCGCGAACAGTTCGGTCAGCGAGCTGCTGGCGGCTTCCTGCCAACTGGCGCGGCGGGCGAAGTTGACGTAGGCATCCACGGCAAAACGCACGCCGGGCAGCACCAGTTCCTGGGAACGCAGTTGATCCGGGTCGAGGCCGACAGCCTGACCGAGGCGCAGCCAGGCTTCGATGCCGCCGTCCTCGCCGGGCGCACCGTCATGGTCGAGCAGGCGTTGAATCCACTCACGGCGGATTTCGCGGTCCGGGCAGTTGGCCAGAATGGCGGCGTCCTTGAGCGGGATGTTCACCTGATAATAAAAGCGATTGGCGACCCAGCCCTGAATCTGCTCGCGGGTCGCCCGGCCTTCATACATCGCCACGTGGTACGGGTGATGGATGTGGTAGTAGGCCCCCTTGGCGCGCAGGGCGGCTTCGAATTCGCTGGGGGACATTGGCGTTTCAGTCATGTCTGTTCTCCGGGAACAACCATTTGATTCTGTGGTGTCTGGTCGGATGTCATCGCTGCGATGCGGCGACCCGACAAGCCAGCTCCCACAATGTTTTGTGGTGCACATCAAACCCGTGGGAGCTGGCTCGCCAGCGATGAGGCCATCCGCTACAGCACAATACTCATGCCGTCATACGCCACTTCAACCTGGCGCCGATCCAGTTCCGCGCGCTGCGGCGAATCCTCATCGAGAATCGGGTTGGTGTTGTTGATGTGGATAAGGACTTTACGCTGCGTGGGCAGTTGCTCCAGTACTTCGAGCATGCCGCCGGGGCCATTCTGCGCCAGGTGACCCATCTCCCGCCCGGTGCGGGTGCCGACGCCACGGCGCTGCATTTCGTCGTCGTCCCACAGCGTGCCGTCCACCAGCAGGCAATCGCTGCCGGCCATGATCTCCAGCAACGGCGCATCGACCTTGCCCAGGCCCGGTGCGTAGAACAGTTTGCCGCCCGTGTTGATGTCTTCAACGATCAGGCCGATGTTGTCCCCCGGGTGCGGGTCGAAGCGATGGGGCGAGTAGGGCGGCGCGGCACTGCGCAGCGGCAGCGGGGTGAAGCGCAGGTTGGGGCAGGCCGGGACGCTGAAGCTCTGATCGAGTTCGATGCGGTTCCAGGTCAGGCCGCCATTCCAGTGGGTCAGCATGTTGAACAGCGGGAAACCGCTGCTCAGGTCTTCGTGGACCATGTCCGTGCACCAGACCTGATGCGGACACCCTTCACGCAGCATGAGCAGGCCGGTGGTGTGGTCGATCTGGCTGTCCATCAGAATGATCGCGCCGATCCCGGTATCACGCAGGGCGCGGCCGGGTTGCATCGGCGCGAAACCCTGAAGTTGGGCGCGGATGTCCGGCGAAGTGTTGCACAGCACCCAATTGACCCCGTCATCGGAAATCGCGATCGACGATTGGGTGCGCGCCCTGGCATTCAGGCTACCGTCGCGAAAACCTGCGCAGTTCGCGCAGTTGCAGTTCCATTGGGGGAAACCGCCGCCAGCGGCGGATCCCAGGATCTGGACAAACATGGAGGCTCCAATCATTCAACAGCTGAAAATAAAAACGCCTCGGCAAACCGAGGCGTTGGACCGCATGTTCTGCCTGGCGGCAGGACTCAACGGCTGGCGAAGTACATGGTGACTTCAAAGCCGATACGCAGGTCGGTGTAAGCAGGTTTGGACCAGGACATGGGAGCGCTCCTTCAGGTGATGGGACAGTTGAGATCTATACATATAGTCCACCTCCAACGGGAGATGTTCAGATAGTTAGGCAGCTATGTTACTTAAAATTTCACAATAATTGGCCGCAAATGTTCGAGAAAGTTAATTGCGGCCTCAGTAACGATCATTTTGTCACTTGCCAGGGCGAACCGGGGCAACTCCCGTTGGACAGGCAGCGCCAGCCGCCTTCGGCCTGTTTCAGGCGTTGGGCAGCGGCGATGAGTGTCGGTCGATCAACCAGCAGAATTGCCTGGGGCAGTTGACTCAGATAATCCGACGAGCGGCCCGCCAGTTTGCCTTGCCACAGCAGTTCGGCCGCTTGGGCGTCGGGCAATACCGTACTGGCGAATTGGTCGGCCAGGGTCTGGCGCAGGGCGATGAAGCTCTCGTCATCGATGTCTCGGATCATCGGCGGTAACCCGTCCAGGAACTGCTCGATGTGTTGCAGCAGTTCGACTGGCTCGACACTTGGCGATTGCACACCGAATAGCAGTCCGGTCTGCCCGTGCATCTGGCGCAAGGCACTGAACACCGCATAGCCGAGTTGCAATTCCACCCGCAGGCGCTGGTAGAACGGCGTCTGGCAGACGTGTGCCAGCAGGCGCCACGCGGCTTCGTCAGCGATCGCTTCGCTCGCGGATGGGCAGAACAGCAGCAACGCGTGTTCGCTGGTGCCGGTATCGATGGTGCTCCACAGAGATTGCCACTGGCTCGATGGCGGCGGTGTCAGCTGACTGTCCGGCGTGCCGGGGATGCGGCTCAATGCCAGGCCCATGGCCGCTTGGGTCTGTGCCGACAGGCCTATCGCCAGGCCATCCCAGCGGGCGCCTGACCAGAGTTGTTGCAGGTCATCCGAGCGTGCGCACGGTTCGAGGCAGCAACCGGGCAGCGCCTTGAGCAGCTGCCGAATGGGCATCAACGCTGATTCATCCTGCGAACCGTCGATTTCAGGTTTCGCCAGCGCTTTCAGCACATGCTCCAGTACAACGGGCATCGGCTCCTGCAGTCCGGTCATCTTCAGCAACCATTCATTGCCCGAGGCGTTGAACGAGACATCCACACCCGCCTGCCGCGCCTCTTCGCGCAATGGTTGCAGATAATTGTCCAGCCCCGATTGCAGGAGAGTGCCGGGTGCCGCATCAAGACGCCAACGCAGATACACCGCCCCTTGTGCACCGCTGTCCGACAACGCCTGGCTGAACTGCATGGGCGAGCGTTCGCGACGAGTGCGCGAGCGATCCTGGGCAAAGGTGCGCAGGCCACGGTGAACGCTGGTCTGGCCACGAATCAGGCCCGCGTTGGGGGCCGGTGCATCGGAGCGCAGGAAGGGATTGGGTGTCGGCAATTGCCATTGACCGCTGAAGTTATCCACAGCGCCGATTTGATTCAGCACTTGCCTGAGGGCCGTCGCCCCCTGTTCGGATAACCCGGCTTCGAGTTGTTCGCTGTCCAGTCGGGCCAGTTGCAGGGCTGTGCTGATTTGCTGCTGGCGTTGCAGCAGGGTCGTGTATTCGGTGCTCAAGGCGTTCCAGTCTTGCCGGGCGAAAAAGCCCAGCCAATCCAGCAACTGCTCGCGAATCGCCGTTGAAGGCGCACCGGTACTCAGCGTGAATTCAATATGCAGCAAGGCTTGCCCAGCGAATTGATACAGCGGCGCCGCTTTCAGGTGGGTGGCCCAGCCCCGATCGCGTAAACCGGCCAGCAGCCCGCCGGGCTTGGCGCTGTTGAGCCAATGGCACAGGAACGCCAATGCGTCAGCCGATGAGTCGGGCAGTGCTTCGAGGGCGAACAACTGATGCAGGCGATGGGCGTCCACCTGTTGATAACTGTTGTCGGCAGTGCTCATCAGCGGCGCAGGCGCTTGTTGGGTGATCGCTTCGCCTGCGGGTATGGCGTCAGCGAAAGCCTGGGCCAGCGCTTTCAACTCTTCCAGACTTTGCGGCCCCGCCAGGCTCAGCGTCATCTGTCCGGCTTGATAAAAGCGCTGATGAAAATCCTGCAAGGCGTGCTGAAACTCCGGCTGCAATAGCGGAAGGCTGTCGCGGTTACCGGCGTGAAAGCCGCGCAATGGGTGCGTTTCACTCAGCCCGTTGAACAGCGCCAATTGCTGTTGGGCCGTGACGTCCTGGGACCAGGCGACAAACTCGGCCTGCAGCACTTCTCTTTCGCGCTGCTGATCATCCGGATTCATGCGCGGGTGAGCGAGCATGTCCGACAGACGCTCCAACCCACCGGCCAATGCCTGCGTCGGCAACTCGAAGAAGTAGTCGGTGGTGCGTTCATTGGTGCGCGCGTTGACCTGCCCACCATGACCCTGGACGTAGGCCATCAACCCCTGGTCCGCAGGAAAACGCTCGGTGTGCAGAAACAGCAGATGCTCGAGAAAGTGCGCCAGGCCGGGCCAGGCCAGCGGCACATCGTGGCTGCCCGCGGCGACTCGCAACGCCGCTGCGCAGCGCTTCAAATCCGGCGCATGACGCAGCGTCACCCGCAGACCGTTGGCCAGGGTTTCAGAAGGGGGGCGAGGGTGATTCAGCGCAGGCATGGGCACTTCCAGAACAGTGAAGTGCCAATGCTAGCGGATTAGCGCTTGTTCAGCGCGCCGTAAAGCTCGGGGCGGCGATCGAGGAGGTAGCGATTGGCGGCACGGGAATCGACCATCAACTGACGATCCAGCTCACCGACGATCAATGCCTCATCAAGGCCGGCCTGGGCGATGCGGCTGCCGTCCGGTTCGGCGATGCTGCTCTGGCCGCAGTAGTGGATGTCGCCTTCGTGCCCGCAGTAGTTGGCGTAGGCCACGTAACACTGGTTTTCGAAAGCGCGGGCGCGGACGGTGACGTCCGCGATGAAATCGAAGGGAATCATGTTCGCCGTCGGCACCAGGATCAGCTCGGCGCCTTCGAGAGCCAGGCGCCGGGCATTTTCGGGGAACTCCAGGTCGTAGCAGATCAGAAAGCCGAGCTTCCAGCCGTTGAGTTCAACGACCGGAAAATCGTCAGTGCCGGGGCTGAACATCGAGCGGTCGAGGTCGCCGAACAGGTGCGTCTTGCGGTAGTTGCACAGGCGTTCGCCATTGGCATCAATCAACTGCACGGCGTTGTAGATCTGCCCGTCCTCGGTGCGTTCGGGATAGCCATACAAAATGGCGATCCCGGCCGCCTTGGCGATGCGCGCGACCTGTTGCGCCGACTCACCGTTGTACACCTCCGCCAGCACGCGGACGGCATCGACGCCGATGTTGTAGCCGGTCAGGAACATCTCCGGCAGCACCAGCACATCGGCGCCTTTGGCCTCCAGCGCAAGCTGGTGCAAGCGTTGCAGGTTGCCCGCGACATCCAGGGGCAACGGTGGACATTGGTAAAGGGCTACGCGCATTTCGGATTCCTCTTACTCGGGCAGGGCGATCGGTCCGATCTCGTTGAACACATCACCTGGACCCGGATTCTCGGCGTGAGTTGCACCGCCGAAGTGTTTCATGATGCCCCATACCGCGTTGAGCGACGTCTGCACGGCGCCTTCGACCCAGGCCGGCGTCCACGAAACATCGTCACCGGCAATGAAAATCCCGCGCTGTTCTGCCGGCATGTCTTCCTGCATGAAGTGCGCGTACATGCGCTGGTTGTAGCGGTAGTGGCCGGGCAGGGCGCCTTTGAAGGCACCGAGGAAGTGCGGGTCGGCTTCCCAGGACACGGTGATCGGGTCGCCGATGATGCGCGCGGCGATGTCGACTTTCGGGTAGATCTTTTTCAGCGCATCCAGTGCCAGCTTCACGCGTTTTTCCACCGGGTGCGGGAGCATTTTCAGCGCATCGCTCATCCACGAGTACGACAGGCAAATCACCCCCGGCTTGTCGTCGCCGTTGTCGAACAGGTAGGTGCCACGGGTCAGGCGATCGGTTAGGGTCATGCTCATCAGGTCGCGGCCGGTTTCCGGGTCCTTGTCCTTCCAGAACGGACGGTCGACCATCACGAAGGTCTTCGACGATTGCATGTAGCGGGTACGGTCCAGGGCCATCCACATCTTTTGCGAGAACAGGGTTTCGTCGCATTCGATCTGGGTGGTCAGCAGCCAGCTCTGGCAGGTGGTCAGCACTGCGGCATATTCGCGGGTGTCGCCGTTGTTGTCGGTCACCGCAAAACGGCCGCCGGGGGCGTGGGCGATTTTTTTCACGCCGGAGCGCGGGGCGCCCCGGTGCAACGATTTAAGGCTGGTGCCTTCAGGCCAGTGCACGCAACGTTCCGGCACATGACGCCAGATCCCTTGCGGTACTTGCTCGACACCACCGACCACCAGGTGCTGGTGGTCGTCGCAGTTGGTCATCACCACACGGAAGATTTCCAGCATCGAGTTCGGGAAGTCCGAGTCCCAGCCGCCGGTGCCGAAGCCGACCTGGCCGAACACTTCACGGTGATGGAACGACAACTTGGCGAATGCCTTGGACGTGGCGACGAAGTCGTAGAACGTGCGGTCGTCCCACAGCGGCACCAGGGTATTCCACAGTTCCTTGAGGCGTGGCACGTCGCGGTCGCGAATGGCCTGCTGGATTTCGCCGAAGCGCGAGCCGTCTTCCAATGCATCGGCCCAGGCGTCAGCGACTTCCTGGAACAGTGCAGGAAGATCCGCCAGTTTCTGTGCGTAATGGGTTTGGCCTTCCAGGTCGATCACGGTGCTGCCCGAGGCCGGCGTCAACGGGTTGGGGAAGGGTTTGGTCTCAAGACCGAGTTTGTCGACATAGTGGTAGAACGCGGTGGACGACACCGGGAAGCGCATGCCGCCCAGTTCGGCGACGATGCCATCGGTGCCGTTGAAGGTCTGGGAGCGCAGGCGACCGCCCATCTTCGACGCTTCGTAAACCACTGGCTTGAGGCCGAGTTTCATCAGTTCATAAGCCGCCACCAGTCCGGCGATGCCGGCACCGACGATCGCCACTTCGGCACCATGGTTATGCTCGGGAATGCTGCCCAGCCCGGCCGGGTGTTCGATCCAGTCGTCGAAGGCGAAAGGAAAGTCCGGGCCGAAAATGGTGACTGGTTTTTTACCGTCTGCAGGGTGGCGATTGTTCTTGTTCATGGCTGACCTTACTGGCGTCCGGACGCGGGGTGCGCGTCTGAGTATAGGAAAAGATGCCGGCCATTCTAGAGAGCGTGGAACACGTTAATAAGACGCAAAGTGTCGTCGTTTTGCCAGATTAATGATCATTATGACGATGGTGCTGCGCACACTGTCCACTGTGGGAGCGAGCTTGCCCGTGAAGAGGCCCGATCAGACAACGAGTAACGACGGGCGGAACCTCAAACCGGCTGTCCCCGATCAATCTTGCTGCTCAAGATGATCGAGGTCGTGGTCTTCTCCACCCCATCGACACTGCCGATCTGATCCAGCAATTGGTCCAGTTGCTCCGGCGAATCGGTCCGCAGCCACGCCACATAATCAAATTCGCCACTTACGGCACACAACTGCTGCACCTGCGCCATCGCACTCAGGCGTCGCAGCACTTCTTTGCCGGAGCGCGGCTGCACGGTAATCCCCACGTACGCCTGCAATCCGCCGTCGACCACACGCTGACCCAGGCGAACGCCATAACCGGTAATCACTTTGGCTTTTTCCAGGCGTGCCAAACGCGAAGTGACGGTGGTGCGTGCGATGCCCAGTTGCCGGGCAAGCATGGCCACGCTTTCGCGGGCGTTGATCTGCAGGGCCGCGATCAGCTGGCGGTCGATTTCATCAAGAACGGGCGGGCGAGTGTCAGGCAAAGGTTGTCTCCAACGGGACCGAGCAATGGGCACGCATGTTACCGCCACATCTCATGGAGCGGATGCTTGATCTAGGCTTACTACCGTTCATGCCATTTTCACCTGCGACAATTTGCCATAAGTAACTAGGTAGTACATTATTCCGCGCTTGTCACAAATGGGGATAATTTCCGACATGAATAATTCTGGGGCTGCCGCCGGCAGCAAATGGTTGCTGGCGGGGCTGGGTGTCCTGATTGCACTGATCGGGCTCGGCCTGGCGGGGGGTGGTGGCTACCTGATTTCACTCGGTGGCAGCGGGTATTTCCTGCTGATGGGCCTGGCGATGCTGGTCTCCGGCCTGATGATTGCCCGCCGTAAACCGGCAGGCGCCTGGCTGTATGGTCTGGCGCTGATCCTGACCGCGATCTGGGCCGTGTGGGATGCCGGCCTCGAGTATTGGCCGCTGGTCTCGCGCGTGCTGACCTTTGCCGTGATCGGCCTGGTCGTGGCGCTGATCTATCCGACGCTGGTGCGTGCCTCGGGCGCGTCCGCAGGGCGTGGCGCCTATGGGTTGGCCGGTATTCTGGCCGTCGGTGTCGTCGCCACCATGGCCTACATGTTTGTGCCGACCCATGTGGTCAAGGCCACCACCGAACCAGCCATCACGCCGGTCGCGCCGGGCACCGAGCAGAAAGACTGGGCGCACTGGGGCAACACCACCGCCGGCAACCGCTTTGCCGCGCTGGACCAGATCAACAAGGGCAACATCGACAAATTGCAGGTGGCCTGGACCTTCCGTACCGGCGATATCCCGCAAAGCACCGGCGCCGGTGCCGAAGACCAGAACACCCCGCTGCAAATCGGTGACACGGTCTACACCTGCACCGCCTACGGCAAAGTCTTCGCCCTGGATGCCGACACCGGCGCCCAGCGCTGGAAGTTCGACCCGCAAGGCTCCGCGCCGAACTGGCAGCGTTGCCGTGGCCTGGGCTATTCCGAAGCCCCCGCTCCTGCTGGGGCTCAGCCAACGGCCTGTACGAAACGTCTGTTCCTGCCGACCGGCGATGCGCGTTTGATCGCCATCAATGCCGAAACCGGCAAGCCTTGCGAAGAGTTCGGCAACCAAGGCACGGTCGACCTGAAAACCGACATGGGTGAAGTGAAGCCCGGTTACTACCAGCAGACCTCGACGCCATTGGTCGCCGGAGACGTGGTGATCGTCGGTGGTCGCGTGGCCGACAACTATTCCACCGGCGAACCGCCAGGCGTGGTCCGTGCCTACGACGTGCGCAGCGGCGAACTGGTGTGGGCGTGGGATCCGGGCAACCCGAACACCACCAAACGCCCGCCAGCGGGTGAGACGTATACCCGTGGCACGCCGAACGTGTGGTCGGCCATGTCCTACGACGCCAAGCTCGGCCTGGTCTACTTGCCAACCGGCAACGCCACCCCGGACTTCTTCGGCGGCCAGCGTACCGAGTTCGACGACAAGTGGAACTCCTCCATCGTCGCCGTCGACGTGAAGACCGGTCAGGTGCGCTGGCACTTCCAGACCACTCACCACGATCTGTGGGACTTCGACCTGCCGGCACAACCGCTGCTGTACGACGTGCCGGACGATAAGGGCGGTATGCAGCCGGCCCTGGCGCAAGTCACCAAACAGGGCGAGATTTTCCTGCTCAACCGCGCAACCGGCGTACCGATTGCGCGCGTTGAAGAACGTCCGGTACCCCAGGGCCATGTGCCTGGCGAACGCTACTCGCCGACCCAGCCGTTCTCGGTGGACATGCCTTCGATCGGCAACAAGACCCTGACCGAATCCGACATGTGGGGCGCCACGCCGTTCGACCAGTTGATGTGCCGCATCCAGTTCAAGGGCATGCGCCACGAAGGCGTCTACACCCCGCCGGGTATGGACCGCGCGCTGCAATTCCCGGGCTCGTTGGGTGGCATGAACTGGGGCAGCGTCTCGGTGGATCCGCACACGAACTACATGTTCGTCAACGACATGCGCCTGGGCCTGGCCAACTACATGATCCCGCGCGCCAAGATCGGCGCCGGGGCCAGCGGCATCGAAATGGGCGTGGTACCGCAGGAAGGCACGCCATTCGGCGCCATGCGCGAACGCTTCCTTTCGGCGGTCGGCATTCCGTGCCAGAAACCACCGTTCGGCACCATGTCCGCCATCGACCTCAAGACCCACAAACTGATGTGGCAAGTCCCGGTCGGCACCGTGCAAGACACCGGCCCGTTGGGCATTCGCATGCACCTGCCGATCCCGATCGGCATGCCGACCCTCGGCGCTTCGCTCGCGACCCAGTCCGGCCTGCTGTTCTTCGCCGGCACCCAGGACTTCTACCTGCGCGCCTTCGATACCGGCAACGGCAATGAGATCTGGAAGTCGCGTCTGCCAGTGGGCAGTCAGTCCGGGCCGATGACGTATGTTTCGCCGAAAACCGGCAAGCAGTACATCCTGCTGACGGTGGGCGGTGCGCGTCAGTCGACCGATCGTGGGGACTATGTGATTGCGTATGCGTTGCCCAAATAAGGTCTGACGTTTGACTCGGAAAAGCCGCGCCATTGCGCGGCTTTTTTCTGGGCGAAAGAACGTCTGTGGAGATCGGCTAGGATTGATGCAGTCGAGAGTGCGAGGGGAAGGACATGACGACAAAACTGCCTGCCGCTGTACGGGATCGTGCATTGCAGATCGCCCATCACGAAATGGGCCACTACGTCGTGGCCCGTGCCCTGGGCTTTGAAACAGGTGGCGTCACCCTGACCGTGACCATGGATTTGCGGCACAAAGGGGGCGCGACCATCAATCTGGTTCGGCCCATCTCGTCGATGGACGCCATGAGGGCCTATCTGGAAGCCCGGATCATCATGCTTTTCGCAGGCGCGATGGCCCAGACGTTACCTTCAGCACCTGTCGGCGCAAAACGCGTCGACCTGTCGGACGCTGCAGCCATCCTCAACGGGGCGCTCGGTGCTGAGCGGGACGACGCAAAAATCAGGGAGCTGCGGCACCTGCTGCGCAACATCACCTATCCCGATACAGGCCTCACATCACCTGACCGCATCGCGACCGAACTGAAAGCGATCAATGATCGCTTGTGGCTGCGGGCTCAAGAAATGGTGGAGGCTTTGGCCGAGACCATTACAGGGTTGGGCGCTGCGGTGGTGGATCGTATGGTTCTAGTGGAGCAGTGGGGGAGGCCTGCGGATACGTATGAAGTGGTGTTGACGGGCGAGAGGCTTGAGCGGAGTTGGCCGGTACGCTGAAACGCGGCGAATCCATGGCAGGAGCGAGCTTGCTCGCGAAGGTCGTAAACGATAAACGCGAAAAACCAGCTATTCACCGTCGCCTGTGGTGTCTTCGCGAGCGGGTTCGCTCCTACCCGTTCACTGGCCTGCGTTGCTGCTTGGTTGAACAGGCCGTCGCGTTAATACCTTCACCACATCATCAATCACCGCTTTGCTCATCGTCGTCAGGTAGTGCGCGGCCCAGGCGTGGCGGTCGCTGTCTTGGGCGTAGGCGGCATCGACGGCCAGAGACTTGGCGAGGAACAGCAGATCGGAGGCCTGGGCCAGGGCGTCGGCGATGGGGACGCCGCGACAGACATGGAACAGGGGTTGGTCCGAGCGATAGAGGAAGGGGGTGAAGCCGACGGTTTTTAGTTCTGAAGTGGTGGAAGAATCTGTTTTAGTCATGGTGCTGCTCCAAGGTTTGAGGAGCTGCCACTTTCGTTACCACACGAAAGGGGGTGGCAGCTGTACGCAGGGTGGTAAACCGGGAACCAAGGAAACCGGCACGCCCGAAGGCGTCCCACGCACAGCCGCCATAACTGAAGATCGCAGGCATAAATGCTTGTGTTCAGGATGGGAGGCGCTGTTGCGCTGGTTTCTCCGGGTTACCACACCCGATCGCTGAATGATCAGCGACGGCCGGAGAGTATCCCGTCGAAGAAAAGCGCAACAAGACGGCAAAGTGCCCAAACGCAAGATTCGGAGTTTGCCTACAAGGTCCTACGGCGTCATCCGATATTGCGACACCTTAAGTAAACGAAATTAAACGCAGCAAGCGATAACGATCGAGAGCTTTGCCCGTTGAGCGATAAAAACGCCCGGACACGAAAAAGCCGCGCAATGCGCGGCTTTCTTGTTTGGTGGGCCCACACGGACTTGAACCGTGGACCAAAGGATTATGAGTCGCCGACTGATGCACCGAGGTGAGTAAAGTCTAGGCCAGGGAGGAGAAGGGTACAATAGCCTTAACAAGTTGATTACATGTAGGTTTAGCTAGTTTTAGCCAGATAGGCGAAGCTGAGCACTGTACCGCTGCTGTACTCTTTTTTGGCTATGCGGCTGGTAGCTAATAAAGGCCCTCCCTCCGATTTATCTAGCGAAGGGGGGGCTCTGTTTTTAGGACAGCTGCTTGATGATGAGAAGCATCCAGTAGACTGCTTTCAGGACGCCGACGATGGCCTCCACCAGCTCCGGGCTTGCGTTGTTGATGATAGTCTCCACTTTTGGACCTTATATTGCGTGCTTACCCCCATTGGTGATGTTTAGCTCCATAGGGAGGGCGTCGAAATGACACCGCTTAGCGCCAGCAGTCGAGCAAGGTGTTTGCTGTATTGACAATTTGTCAATTTATGCATAATCTTTAAGTGCTAGTTTAAGATTGTGATAAATTGTCTGTATTGCGCGCTCACGAAAAATCGTCTCAAATTTTGAGGGGAAAATCAATCGTGCGCGCGTCTTTTTTTTGGTGTTAGCACATCTCCCTTCCCTCCCCAAAAAAACCATGTCCTTTTGGTCTTGCGGCCATTATCTCGGACAGGTAAAAACCCCGCTGTTCAGACCGCTACGCGGGATGAAAGGCATAGAGATTTCCTCCGATGGAATCTATGCCCCGTTTGGCCCACATGCCCAGACGATCGTAGGTAAGCGCGCTATCATGCGACACATCTTTGCCCAGGCCTCGATGGCCAGGTGTCCATTGTTTACCGCGTCATTCATCGGCGCCGAATGTAGGGAATCATTTATGACGGATCCAAAGGGTGCCGAACAGGCTGCCAGCAGTCTGGCTGAGCAGGCACTTAATCATGCCCGCGCCCGTTTTGCACCCAACGAACGCGGCGAAAGCGCTATCGCTGCCGAACCTGAGCTGGCGAAAAAGAAGCCCGGGCGCAAGGCCGCAGTCAACTCCACCAGCAGTACCCTGCAAGACTTGGAAAAAACCTTGTGGGCTACGGCGGACAAGCTGCGTGCCAACATGGATGCCGCCGAGTACAAACACATCGTTCTCGGCCTGATTTTCCTTAAGTACATTTCCGACAGCTTCGCCGGCCGCCGCACCGAGTTGGAGCGGAGGTTTGTCGAAGCCAGTGACGACTACTACCTGGGCAGCGACGATCCCGGGCTCTTGGCCTGCGAGCTGGAAGAGCGCGACTACTACAAAGAGGTCAACGTATTCTGGGTACCGGAAGTGGCGCGCTGGGAGTCCATCCGTGCCAACGCCAAGCAAGTCGACATCGGAAAACGCATTGACGAAGCCCTGGCCGCGATCGAAGCGGAAAACCCGCCACTGAAAAACATCCTCGACAAACGCTATGCCCGCGCTCAGCTCCCCGACGGCAAGCTCGGCGAACTGGTCGATATGATTTCCATCATTGGCTTCGGTGGTGACGCCCACCAGGCCCGCGACCTGCTCGGCCAAGTCTATGAGTACTTCCTCGGCCAGTTCGCCAGTGCGGAAGGCAAGAAGGGCGGACAGTTCTACACCCCAGCCAGCATCGTCAAGACCTTGGTCGCAGTGCTCAATCCGCACCATGGCAAGGTCTACGACCCTTGCTGCGGTTCCGGCGGCATGTTTGTGCAGTCGGAAAAATTCATCGAGGCCCACGGCGGCAAGCTCGGTGATGTCTCGATCTATGGCCAGGAGTCCAACCCGACCACCTGGCGCCTGGCGGCGATGAACCTCGCCATTCGGGGTATCGACTTCAACCTCGGCCGTGAGCCGGCGGACACCTTTATCCGCAATCAGCACAGCGATTTGCGCGCCGATTTTGTTTTGGCCAACCCGCCGTTCAACGTCAGTGACTGGTGGCACGGCAGCCTTGAAGGTGATCCGCGCTGGGTCTACGGCACGCCGCCGCAAGGCAATGCCAACTATGCCTGGCTGCAGCACATGCTGTTTCACCTCAAGTCCAGCGGCCGTGCCGGCATTGTCCTGGCCAACGGCTCGATGAGCTCCAGTCAGAACAGTGAGGGTGACATCCGCCGCGCCATGGTCGAGGCCGACGTGGTCGAAGTTATGGTCGCGCTGCCCGGCCAGTTGTTCTTCAACACCCAGATCCCGGCCTGTCTGTGGTTTCTGGTCAAGCAGAAAGTCGCCCGCCCCGGTGAAGTGTTGTTTATCGACGCGCGCAAGCTCGGTACTAACGTCAGTCGGGTGCAGATCGAACTGTTGGATAGCGACATCGAACGTATCGCCCAGACCGTGGCCAACTGGCGCGGCGAGCCGCTGGATGTCGGCGGCGAGATCGAGGAGTACGCCGATGTGGCCGGTTTCTGCCGCAGCGTGAAACTGGCGGAAATCGCCGAGCACGGTCATGTGTTGACCCCGGGCCGCTATGTCGGGGCCGAGGCCGTCGAGGATGACGATGAAGCCTTTGCTGACAAGATGCAGAACCTCACTGCTCTGCTTGGCGAGCAGTTGGCCAAGGGTGTGGAACTCGATCAGTTGATCCGCCAGAAATTGGGAGGGCTGGGATATGAGTTCTAGTTCAATTCTGCTGCGAAATTTGTTTGTTGAAACGAAGGACGGAGAGTGGGGGCAGGCTGAGCCCTTTGACGATAGCGTTGAAATGGCTGTTATTCGCGGGACCGACTTTGATACGGCAAAGAGAAGCCGTCTCGAAGGGGTTCCGGTTAGGCATATTGCTGGTAAGGCCGCAGGCCGGAAAACCCTTCAGCCGTTCGATATCCTCATTGAAACGGCTGGGGGAAGTAAGGGCAAGCCGACGGGGAAAACGACATTTTTACGCCCCGCTCTTTTTGAACGAAGTGTGCTGCCGATAACTTGCGCATCATTTGCTCGTTTTTTACGTATAGACGCCACACGCGCTGACCCAGAATTCGTTTATTGGCATCTGCAGAGCTTGTATCTCAGCGGTGTGATTGAAAACTATCAGGTTCAGCACACTGGTATTGCTCGTTTTCAGTTTACGAAATTCGCAGACTCGTTAGAAATTGATTTGCCTCCAGTCGGCGAGCAAATGAAGGTTTCAGCTTTTCTGGGTTCCATAGAAGACCGCATCACCTTGCTGCGCGAAACCAATGCTACCTTGGAAGCTATCGCTCAAGCGCTATTCAAATCCTGGTTCGTCGATTTCGACGCGGTGCGTGCCCGGGCGGAAGGGCTTGATCCAGTAGGCATGGACGCGGCCACTGCGGCGCTGTTTCCCGACAGTTTCGAGGAGTCCGCGTTGGGTTTGGTACCGAAGGGGTGGAGCTATGTAAGCTTAAAAGAAGTTACCTCAATTTTTGACTCTCAGAGAGTCCCTTTGGCTGGGCAAGAACGTGCTAAACGGAAGGGAAACTATCCCTATTATGGTGCTGCAGCGTTGATGGACTGGGTTGACGGTTACATTTTTGACGGTATCTATCTGTTAAGCGGTGAGGACGGATCAGTAGCTGACCCTTTGGGATATCCCATTACCCAATATGTTTGGGGGCGGTTATGGGTAAATAACCATGCTCATGTTCTTCAAGGAAAAAATGGTGTCAGTACTGAACATTTGATGCTTTCGCTTAAGCAAACAAATATCACTCCGTTCATCACTGGAGCTGTTCAGGCCAAATTAAGTCAGTCGAATATGTGGCGAATTAACTTCCTGATGCCTTCAAGCGAGATCGCTTTGGCATTTGGCGAGTTGCTGAAGCCGCTTTACGCGAGCCTGAGACATAACACTGAGCAAGCTCAAACCCTGACCCGGCTCCGCGACACCTTGCTGCCGCGTTTGATTTCTGGCCAGCTGCGCCTGCCAAAAGCTGAGGAGCAGATCGAAGAAATTGGTGTGTGAGTATAGGGTTGCGGCTGACGGGCCATCTATTGAGTCAGCAGATTGCATAACCAAATGCCTTACCTCAACAGGGCCGGACTCGTGAATATTGCCCACGAACCTCACTAGGATTGGGTTGCCTATTTATGCTCAGTGCCGAAGACAGAAGCTTTATTATTAGCAAAGTCCCAACCCATGAGGAATGGTTGGCCGAGTACGCTCTGTCGGATATCGATAAACCTATCGGCGTCGCCGAATACCAACTCCTGCGCGATTTTCCCGAAAGCTTGGGCCGCAACCAGCCGAGCAGTGCCGAGATCGAGGCGGAGCTGGCCGGGGAACTAGACACTGGAAGTGAAATGGAATGACTGAAGACCAACTGGAACAGGAAACCCTCGGTTGGCTGGAAGAGGTGGGCTACACCCACCTGTACGGTCCGACTATCGCCTATGACGGCGAGAGTCCTGAGCGTGATAACTATCGTCAGGTGATCCTAGTCGAGCGCTTGCGCAGCGCCATAGCCAAGCTCAATCCCAAAGTGCCGCTGGCCGCGCGCGAAGATGCACTCAAGCAGGTGCTCGAACTGGGTCTGCCAGTACAGCTGTCGGCCAACCGCCTGTTCCATCGCCTATTGGTCAGCGGCGTACCGGTGCAGTACCAAAAAGACGGTGAGACCCGCGGCGATTTCGTCCGCCTCATCGACTGGGTCGAGGTGAAAGCCAATGACTGGGTGGCCATCAATCAGTTCAGCATCCAAGGGCCGAGACACACCCGGCGGCCGGACATCCTCCTGTTCGTCAACGGCCTGCCCCTGGTGTTGCTGGAGCTAAAAAACCCCGCCGATGTGAAGGCTGACCTGAGTAAAGCTTTCGACCAGATCCAGACCTACAAGGAGCAGATCCCTGATCTGTTCCAGTACAACGAAATCCTGGTGATCTCCGATGGCAGCGAAGCGCGCATGGGCTCGTTGTCGGCCGATGCCGAACGCTTCATGAACTGGCGCACCATCGACGGCCAGGATCTCGACCCACTGGGTCAATTCAACGAGCTGGAAACCCTTGTGCGCGGTGCTCTGGCGCCGCCGATGCTGCTCGATTACGTGCGCTACTTCGTCCTGTTTGAGGATGACGGTCGGCTGTTGAAGAAGATTGCCGGCTATCACCAGTTCCACGCCGTGCGCGCCGCCATTGGTCAGGTGGTCAGCGCCTCACGTCCCGGCGGCAGCCATAAAGGTGGAGTGGTCTGGCACACCCAAGGCTCGGGCAAGAGTATCACCATGACTTGCTTCGCCGCTCGGGTGATGCAGGAAGCGGCGATGGAGAACCCGACCATTGTGGTCATCACCGATCGTAACGACCTGGACGGCCAGTTATTCGGGGTGTTCTCGCTGTCCCAAGATATGCTGCGCGAGCAGCCGGTCCAGGTGGAGACCCGCGGTGACTTGCGCAGCAAGTTGGCCAACCGGCCGAGTGGCGGCATTGTCTTCGCCACAATCCAGAAGTTCATGCCGGGGGTGGACGAAGACACCTTCCCGGTATTGTCTGAGCGCTCGAACATCGTGGTCATCGCCGACGAAGCGCACCGCACCCAGTACGGCTTTGGCGCTGAGCTGAAAACCTCGGAGGGGGCACAGACCGGCGAGAGCCAGACCCGTTACCAGGTGGGCTATGCTCAGCACCTGCGTGATGCACTGCCGAACGCCACCTTCGTGGCCTTTACCGGCACCCCGGTGTCCAGCGAAGACCGCGACACCCGTTCGGTGTTCGGTGAATACATTCACGTCTACGACATGCAGCAGGCCACCGAAGACGGTGCGACCGTAGCCATCTACTACGAATCGCGTCTCGCCAAATTGTCCTTGAAAGACAGCGAGCTCCCCGCGATCGACGATCAGGTCGATGAATTGGCCGAAGATGAAGAGGACGACCAGCAGTCGCGCCTGAAAAGCCGTTGGGCCGCCCTGGAAAAAGTGGTTGGGGCCGAACCGCGGATTCATAGCGTGGCGGCGGATCTGGTCACGCACTTCGAGGAGCGCAACCAGGGTCTAATGAGCATGGGCCAGATGCCCGGCAAGGCCATGGTGGTGGCCATGAGTCGCGAGATCTGTGTGCACCTGTACAACGAGATCGTCGCCTTGCGCCCGGAGTGGCACGACGAAGATCCGGAGAAAGGCGCGATCAAGATCGTCATGACCGGCAGCGCCTCGGACAAAGCTTTGCTGCGGCCGCACATCTATTCTGGCCAGCTCAAAAAGCGCCTGGAAAAGCGCTTCAAGGATCCACTCGATCCGCTCAAGCTGGTAATCGTCCGGGACATGTGGCTGACCGGCTTCGATGCGCCCTGCGTTCACACCTTGTACGTGGACAAGCCCATGAAGGGCCACAACCTGATGCAGGCCATTGCCCGGGTTAACCGCGTGTTCAAGGACAAGCAAGGCGGTCTAGTGGTGGACTATATCGGCATCGCCAATGAGCTAAAAGCCGCGCTCAAGGAGTACACCGGCAGCAAGGGCAAAGGTCGACCGACCGTGGATGCCCATGAAGCTTATGCGGTGCTGGAGGAGAAGCTCGACGTCCTGCGCAGTCTGCTGCATGGCTTCGATTGCAGCGAGTTCCTCACAGGCGGCCACAAACTATTGGCCGGAGCCGCCAACCATGTGTTGGGCCTGGAAGATGGCAAGAAACGTTTTGCCGACACCGCACTGGCCATGAGCAAGGCCTTCACCCTGTGCTGCACCTTGGATGAAGCCAAAGCCGTCCGCGAGGAAGTGGCGTTCTTCCAGGCTATCAAGGTGATCTTGATTAAACGTGAAGTCAGCCAGCAGAAAAAGACCGACGAAGAGCGCGAGCTGGCCATCCGACAGATCATCGGCAATGCCGTAGTTTCCGGCGAAGTGGTGGACATTTTCCAGGCCGTGGGCCTGGATAAGCCTAATATCGGCCTACTCGACGACGCGTTTCTCGCTGAGGTTCGCAACCTTCCCGAGAAGAACCTGGCGGTCGAGTTGTTGGAGCGCTTGCTCGAAGGCGAGATCAAGAGCCGTTACAGCACCAACCTGGCCCAGGAGAAGAAGTTCTCCGAGCTGCTGGCCAATGTGATCAAACGCTACCAAAACCGATCGATCGAAACCGCCCAAGTCATTGAAGAGTTGATCGAAATGGCCAAAAAATTCGCCGCCGCTAGCCGGCGTGGCGATGCGCTGGGGCTAAACGACGATGAACTGGCGTTTTACGATGCCTTGGCCAACAACGAGGCTTCGGTGCGCGAGCTGGGCGACGAGATCCTGGCCAAAATTGCCCACGAGCTGACGGCCAGTCTGCGGGCCAACGTCAGTGTCGATTGGAGCAGCCGTGAAAGCGTGCGAGCCAAATTGCGTATCCTGGTCCGGCGGATTCTGCGCAAGTACAAGTATCCGCCGGATCAAGCTGAGGAAGCGGCCCAGTTAATACTCAATCAAGCGGAAACGCTGTGCGAAGCATGGTTGTAGGCTGAATTTGGTAGTCTTATCAGGTGGCGAATGGGAGGACTTTGGCCCAATAAATCACTTATACCTTTCTAAATTTCTGTGTGGGTACTAAATAAGTATGCCTGAGCTGATACATGCAGATTCAAGCTTTTTTACGTATTTCGCTTGATAAGTGACACCCATAATGGGACCGCGTTAGTGAAACACCTAAACTGATACGGACGCCCATCATGTTCATTCGCGCATACCTTCGAGCATCAACTGACGAGCAGAACGCCGGCCGGGCCCGTGCATCGCTCGAGCAGTTCGCCAGCGATCACAATAAGGTCATCGCCAGCGTGTACCTGGAGAACGCTAGCGGCGCCACGGCAGATCGGCCTGAACTGTTGCGACTTCTCATGGGCGCGTGAAAGAGTGACGTGCTGCTGGTGGAATCCATCGACCGTCTCTCGCGCCTGCCCGTGGACGACCGGCAGAAGCTAAAGGCTGCCATCGACTCGAAGGGGTTGCGCATCGTCGCCCTCGATCTGTCCACCAGCCACCAGCCACCAAGGAATGCAGGATACCAAGGGCGACGAGTTTACCGGCCGGATACTCGATGCGATCATCTCGATGCTGGTGGAAATGATGGCCGCGATCGCACGGAAGGATTACGAGCAGCGCCGCGAGCGCCAAGCCCAAGGCATCGAGAAGGCGAAGGTCGAGGGCAAGTATCAGGGGCGCCCGGTCGACGCCGATCTGCACAAACGGGTCAAGGAACTGCTAAAGGCCGGACTGGGCATCCGTGCCACCGCTCGGCACGCTGACTGCTCAACGACTACGGTGTTGAGGTTAAAGGCACCACCAAACTGCCCGATGCGTTCATATAGCTTACAAACCTAGCGCTTCGATATCGCAACTTGGTATCGAGACAATCATACTTTAGCGTCTTGGATTTCAGCTTTAAAGCTTGCAAAAAGCTCACAAACGATATCACACATAGCCATTATAAGATCAGCCCAATTCTCGTTTTCGAGGTCAAGAGCCTCGCGATCTTCGTAATCTTCTTGATGAATGAGTTGGTTCCGAATTTTGTAGATGCGACGTCCAACCTGAGGCTTGGTGACTTCAGCTGGGAAATTTTTAAAGCTTTCGACGTCATAGCCCAAAACTTGCTGGAGCAGCTCATCAGTTAACAGTTCAAAAAGCCCTTCAATCGAAGTCTTCTCTTGCTCTTTGAACGAAGTAACTTCGCGAATAATCTTGTGAGCCTCAAGTGCAGTGCTTAATTTTAGGACCTGCTTTGCTTTGAGGCCCCAAGACAAAAAAAACATCCCTTCCAAACACTTGTAGAGCTCGAAAAAAATATATTTCCAGTGAATTGACGTCAGTGCCGTATACGCGTTTTCAGCAAGATGTGGCGCCAAGAGCGATACCCTTTCGACGTTGCGCGCTACGTCATCAACCATGAGCGAGGTTCTAAGAATCGGTATGTTTGCGGCCAGGCTTGCTGCTATTGACCATATATTTTCTGAATTATAATTGCTATCCATATCAAGCTTATAGCACTGAACCTCTTCGTGATATGAGATAAGATCAGATATCTCGTGACCGCTATAGCCTTGCTCTTTTGATATGTCAAGAATATCAGCAGCCGCCTGTGCTTCTCTTCGCTCAGCTTTGAGTCGGTACAATCTGCCTAGATGAAATCTCAAATAGAGAAAAAAACATTCTTCGATAGCATGATCGTAGAGCCCCTTAGTTGCAAAATACTCACTCAGGGTTCCCTTTTCCGAAACTGTCATACCCTCAGTATTTATGGCAAGATAATGATAGCCGTCACATGCGAAACGAATAATGTAGCCAGCACCATGAAGCTGAAGCTTTTGTGGGATACAGGTCCTGAGGCTAGCGAACCGAGAAAATTGCTCGGCCCGGATTTCTGGCGATAGTACAGCCGTCGTCAATGAAGCATCGGGGCTGGGTCGATTTGCTGCCGAGAGTATTTCGTAAAAAGACGCTTTAACCCCGTCTTGAACCGTCACGTGTGCCATTAATGAGCCATCCAGCAGGGCTCTAGAGTCTCAAGGCGCGCATAGTTTCTGATCAAAGAAGCAAAAGCCTTCCGGTAAAACTCTCTCTCAAAGCGGCCGACCTGACTGCTCCTTTGCTTTAACTTTTCGTTCAAAAGTTCGATCTGCAGAAACTCCTTGAGCTGCTCTATCGTCATATCAGCCATTCGATCACACACATTAGTTATGGCGACCTCTACATCTTTTTGACGCGTCGCAGCCAGTTGTCGATCAATAGGAAAGCCCGGCTCATCTAAAATGGCGATGGCACATGCGGAACAAAAACCCGCCATTGCAGGAAAGCTTTTGAAAATATCTTTCCCGTTATTGATTCGATCTACATCTTCATCTTTCGCCCCTTGCGCGGGAGCTATCCGAGAAAACTCCCGATCAAGTCGACTCATTAACGAAATTGTCGCAATGAAGTAATCCAGAACTTCATCATTGGCCGTTGCCTCAATCGCATCGAGCCGAACAAAGTCTTCAGATATTCTATCTTTAATTTCTATCTCACTCTTACGAGATGAGAACAGCAGAAAAAGCTCCACAACATTTTTGCTTTGATACTGGCCTGGTTGTGCTCGCCTTTTCTTGCTATCCGCAAGAAATATGGTTACTTCATCGCCAAGAGACTGTTTGATCTGTAGCAATAGTTGACCATAAATTGTTTCTAGCTGACGACCGATATCCCAAGGGACCTGCCCGGTATTAAGAACAAGCATCCGATAGATAAGAGAGTTTAAATTTCTGGTTATCCAAAACTCAATTCGCAATTCGCTGTCTTGGGGAATGCCGCCTTCTCTTTGCGCATCCAATATAGCCGTGGTTCGCTGCATGCCATCGATAATGGAAATATTTCCTTTATCGAGCTTCTTAAGATATTCAAAAAGTTTTTCGGAGGAATCCAGCTCGCGTATGGCCCGCATATGCTGGTCATTTGCCCGTACCCCTAGAACTATCGGAGGCAATATAGCTCCTTGCTTGATATCATCAACCATTCTATTGCGGATTGTCATCGCCGTTTTGGTTTTGAGCGCACCTCGCTGACCGTCGATTTTTCCTTTATCAGCGTAGACGTCTTCGATCATCTCAAGGTATTGAACAGCAGGCATGCTGGTTAACATTGACAGGCAATCAACCCGGCTATCTTCCATTTTATGGAGAAACATGACTCTCTTCCTATACGATAAGATCTAAGACGGAGCAAGCAGATTGATCATCCGCCCCCCGAGCCTCCTTAACACTCTAAACGGCAACGCGCAGTTAGCGCGGGGCAGTCATTCTTCTATTGTGAAGAGATACAAGAATCTTCGCTAGAGCTAACGCCTACTGGGGGCTACATCACATCAGAATTGCACCCGTGGTGCACCCATGGTTGGAAGTATAACCACATGATAAATACCTAGACCCTTGATTTGTATGGTGTCACAAGGCAGGTTCGAACTGCCAACCTTGCCCTTAGGGGGAGGTAACACCGCTAACTCTAAATTCCTCTCAGTCTGACCTACAACGATCTGCGATAGATTGAATGATGGCGATTTGCCTTTCGGCAATGGTTAACGCACGATGGAACCGTTATCACGAATTAAAGGAGCCCCCTCGTGCCGTTAGGAATCAGCACCGGATTTGATCAGCGCTACGACTGCAGGACTTGTGAAGTGACCGACATGGATCGGCATGAGGATCTGGATCGCCGCACTTGGCGCTGCAACACCTGCCATAAACCGGTTTGGATTCACTTGGCGAATGAGGGCGGGGATTCACAACTGGTGGAGCGCCACCCGGCTTGCGAGCTCATAGTCGGCGACTTCATCGTCCTGGAACATGACATCTCAATGGGGTTTCTTGAGGTGAAGGGTTCTCAACCGGCAACGGTTAAGGGCAACAAATGGTATTTGGGAATTGAGAGGAACGGCCGCCACATTGTTGCGCGTGACCAGTACTACAACTGCATGCCTAGAGGGTAGATTGCGCTGCAAAAATTTAGGTCGTGACATCAATATCCGGGGCTCAACCTATGCGGAGCTTCCTATGTACGCCCCCAATATTTGCCTTGACTGTGGCCTGCCCTTCGAGCCTGTGAAAGGAGCGAGGGTCTCTCTCTCGACACCTTCGTGCAGATGCTATCTCATCAGCATTTCTCAAATTTTTCGTCGGGTTGACCACAAGCTAGTAAGCTACCGCGCCGTCCACAATGTGGTCCGGTATAGAGGGGTAATTAATCACGGCATGGTCCGTATTCAGTAGTCTCCGGGTGGCTCTTCCGGAGAAGCATAAGCAAAACAATCGCCGGGCCGACGTAGGGCACAATGAGTACAAAGAGGAATCTTTTGCGCAAATACGCGTCGTTCACACGCTGAATCATTGGGCCAAAGATGTAGAACATCAGCACAAAACACACGACGTTTAACAGCAAGCTGCCACCATTAGCGGCCAACGGCTTGAGCACCTTATCAAGCACGTACAGCATCCCCCAATTGAAGATAAAGGGCGGCCAAAACTCTTTACGTGTCATACGTTCATTCATGCGTCCTACGCGCATCATATAGTTGCAGTAGCCTTTAATTGGGTTCATACCTTTAAACTCCTTTCCATTTTCCCTATCGCCCTATGATCGGTTGTCTTGGCGCTCAGAGAAGGCATATGTATTTGGCTTGCTCGATGCGGATCTCAGACTCAGCATTTGCCTTCGAGTAAGCTCCCCCATCTTTCAAGCCACGACATCAGTGGCCCGCTGCACCAGCCATGCTCCGCAGAATCGTAATACGCTGACGATCACCAATCCCTTGCAAGGCGTTGAGCCTGGCAGCAATTAGCTCAGCTTCGACAAACGAGCTGATGGTTGGATGGTGGAGAGAAACGGGGGCAAGGAAGCCCTGACCGATTGCGACCAAGATCGGAGTATCGAAGTGCTTCACTGCGACGTGTGCGACGGCGCCGAGGCGGGTCAGTTGCCTGTCGAGCTCGAGCACCAGATCGCTGGAAAAGTTGTGAGGTTGAATGAACATACAGGCTCTCCTAATGATGAGGAGTCTGCAGCTTCAGGGCGATTGGGGTGTGTCACCAGCTCCATCCTGGAAATAACGGAAGCAACTGATTTACGGCATAGCTTCCGAGTACAGCCGTGTTGAAAAACACCACTTCGCGCTCCCAGGCAGGCAGGGCTTTGAGCGCGCCGGCATAAGAAAACAGTGCGGCGCCGATCAGTAACACGAATGACAACACTTGGGCACTGAACAGCAAATCGAGCGGGTTGCTATCGACCCTGGCCATTGGGAGCCAAGCGCCACCCGCAGTTAGCGCAAATACAAAAAAGCAGGCTGCGACTACAACAAAACGCCACCGCGTCAACGACAGGCCGTAAATACGAATTTTCTGACTCAAAGAACACCTCCAAAGCACAGTGATAAGGGAGGTGGCATCGTGTTGCTGGTTCAGACGTGTCACCAGCCTATTTTTTTTCCGCCTCGATTAATGGAGCGCACTCATCGCAGATCAACTCATACGGTCGCATGGTGAAAAGATCGTAGTAGTCGCGGGCGACGCCTTGGCCAAGCTGATTTTGGCAGCACGTACAAAATATCGGCATCTGCTGCTCCCCAGTGCCAACGAGCCATCCAGTGCAGTAACTGAGTTGGTCAAGGCCTTCCGGCACAGGGAGAAGTCTCTCGCCGCGATGGCCACTTTCGTAGCCTTGCTGCTCGCTCTTTTGGTGTAACCAAAGCGTTGCGCGCCGAAAGCCCGCCTCTTCCATCCGTTCGCGATATCGTTGCTGGCGTATCGAGACGGCGCTGGGCTTGGGAGGGGGCTGGTTTGTCTTCATTGGTGGGCACAATCGACCATGATTTGAAGGGCAGATTACAGCAAATTTCATTGCGTTACCGCTTACGCATTACGTATGATTTGGCGGCGCAGGTGGCCGCCCGCAGAGATGGCTGGTGCTGTAGTTGATGTCGGTCCTTGAAGCTGGCACACCGCAGTACATGCGTCAGTAATTTTCAATCGCTGTGGGATGAGGCAAGGCTCGCTTCATAAGGCCTTGTGTTGGCTGTTCCCTCATTAGAGTGCTTTCGGGATTGGCTCGTTATTGGGCGAAACTTTCTACGTTGTCACCATCGTATGACATGCCGCATTTGTGCGAACCCAATGCGTAAGCGGTCACGTTTATCCTGAAGGTTATATGTTGGTCGTACCCCCGCTATGTCAGGCTCATAAATTCGCCTGCACATAGCGTGGCCACTAGGCTGCAGCCAAATCACGCACATACCCTCCTGCGCATTTACAAACGCAGATAGCGAAGCAGTATCGCTGACGCTATGCTGACCGCTCTTACGCCCACTGTCGTTCATCAGTGTCTGCTCACCGGTACAGGTAAAAAACCGAGAGTAAGCGTCCGGCCAAGTCATCTACCCAGCCCCGCAAAGCCAAGACATGGTGTGCACTTAAATTTAAGTGGGCACCAGTTCTAGCCTTCTAAGCGGGTATTTCATGCAGCCACAACGCCGTTCCTACTCCAAATCCTTCAAGGCCCAAATCGTTCAAGAGTGTGCCCAACCCGGCGCGTCGATTGCCAGCGTCGCACTGAGCCACAGTCTCAACGCGAACCTCGTCCATAAATGGATTCGGCTGCAATCGCAGAGAACTGCCATCCTGCAACCTGCCTTTATCCCCGTGGCCTTGCCGTCGTCAGCGCCACGATCGGACATCGTTCCGTCCATGATCTGCCTCGAAATCCCACACCCACGCGGTACCGTAAAAGTGAACTGGCCAACTGAAAGCGCCGCTGCCTGCTCGACCTTTCTGCGAGACCTGTTGCGATGATCCGCATCGATGCCATCTGGCTCGCCACCGAGCCCATGGATATGCGCGCCGGAACTGAAACGGCGTTGGCCAGGGTGATCGCGGTGTTCGGTGCGGCGAAGCCGCACTGCGCTTATCTGTTTGCCAATCGCCGCGCTACCCGCATGAAAGTGCTGGTACATGACGGCATTGGCGTTTGGCTAGCTGCACGGCGCTTGAACCAAGGTAAATTTCATTGGCCTGGCCTTCGACAAGACAGCGAAATGCAGTTGGATACCGAACAGCTTCAGGCATTGGTGCTCGGTCTACCTTGGCAACGCGTTGGAGCAGGCGGTGCAATCACACTGCTTTAAGAAGCTGTAATTAGCGCCTTGACCTACTGCCGCAAGCGATCTGCTTTGGTAAAATCCACGGCATGACTTCCTCGCCCAATCTCGATCAAATGACTCCCGACCAACTGCGTGCATTCGCTGCGCAGTTGATGTTCAAGGTCGACACCCAGAGCCGAAAAATCCATCGTGATGAAACGATCATCGAGCAGCTCACTCACGAGATCGCCATCCTTAAACGCCACAAGTTCGCCAAGCGCAGCGAGCAGATCAGCCCGGCGCAAGGCAGCTTGCTCGACGACCTGCTCAATACCGACCTCGAAGCCATCGAGTCCGAGTTAAAAGCTCTTCATCCCGCTCCTGCACAGACAGAGCCACGCCAGCAACCCAAGCGCGCGCCGTTGCCAGTGCAGTTCCCACGCACTGTGATCCATCACGAGCCGGACAACACCCAGTGCGCGTGCGGCTGCCAGCTTCAGCGCATCGGTGAAGACGTCAGCGAAAAGCTGGACTACACACCGGGCGTGTTTACCGTCGAACAGCACGTTCGCGGGAAATGGGCCTGCCGGCAGTGCGAAACACTGATCCAGGCCCCGGTACCGGCGCAGGTGATCGACAAGGGCATCCCCACTGCCGGTCTGCTGGCGCATGTGATGGTGGCGAAGTTCGCCGACCATCTGCCGCTGTATCGACAGGAAAAGATCTTCGGCCGTGCCGGCCTGGCCATACCGCGCTCGACACTGGCGCAGTGGGTGGGTCAAACCGGAGTGCAGCTCCAGCCCCTGGTCGATGCGCTGCGCGAAGTGGTGCTGGCCCAGCGCGTGGTTCACGCCGATGAAACGCCGGTACAAATGCTGGCGCCCGGCGAGAGGAAAACTCACCGCGCTTATGTCTGGGCCTACAGCACTACGCCGTTCTCGGCATTAAAGGCCGTGGTCTATGACTTCAGCCCCAGCCGTGCTGGCGAACATGCGCGTAATTTCTTGGGCACCTGGAACGGCAAGCTGGTCTGTGATGACTTTGCCGGCTACAAAGCCAGCTTTGAGCTGGGCATTACCGAGATCGGCTGCATGGCCCATGCACGCCGTAAGTTCTTTGACTTGCATGTAGCCAATAAAAGCCAATTGGCGGAGCAGGCGCTTCACTCGATTGGTGGGCTGTACGAAGTCGAGCGACACGCCAAGGAAATGAGCGATGAAGACCGTTGGCGACTACGCCAGGAGACGGCGGTGCCCATTGCTGAAAAACTGCATGAGTGGATGCTGGCGCAACGAGAACTTGTCCCAGAGGGCTCGGCTACGGCCAAGGCCCTGGATTACAGCCTTAAACGCTGGTTAGCGCTGACGCGCTACCTGGGGGATGGTGCTGTGCCCATCGACAACAACCAGATCGAGAACTTGATCCGGCCGTGGGCGCTTGGGCGGTCGAACTGGTTGTTTGCTGGGTCGCTGCGCAGCGGCAAAAGGGCGGCGGCGATCATGAGCTTGATCCAGTCTGCGCGGGTCAATGGGCATGATCCGTATGCTTATTTGAAAAACGTTCTCACGCGTCTACCGACGCAGCGGGCAAGTGAAATTGACAAATTGCTGCCGCATAGGTGGCAGCCGATCTAGCTACTTACGCGGGGCCTGATGCTCGTGTGTATGCAAATAAACCGGTGAGAAATATGATTAATATTCGTGAAGCTACTAAAGCCGACCTAGATGTTCTACGTGAAATCGGCTGTGAGACCTACCAAGAGCATTTTTCGGACATCTGGTCTCTCTCCGGCATGCAAGACTTTCTTAATCAAGACTTTTCCCCTAACTCGCTCGGCAAATCACTCGAATCCTCCGCTTGCCATTTGTGGCTTATAGCTTCAGACGAAAGCGATAGGGTCGTAGGCTTTTCCAAAGTTAACTGGTCAACGCCTGCGCCTTTAACTGGTGAATTGGGTGCGGAGCTTCAAAAAATTTACTTTCTCAAATCCGAAGCAGGACGAGGATATGGGAAACAACTCCTGCACTTCATTTGCAGCCGAGCGAGAGAGCGCGGAGAACGCATGCTGTGGCTTGACGTACTCAAGACCAACTCAAATGCGCGGCGATTCTATGAGGGTTTCGGTTTCCAAGAAATCGGTGAAATCCCTTTCAAAACTGACTTGTTTGAAATTGGAATGGTAGCAATGGCATGTGAACTTTCCCGATAGGCATATTCGATGACCTTCCTGTCGGTAGGCCGTCATAAACGAAAACGTGGAAAAAGCCAGATGACTTTACCGGACACTTAC